>DAOWGJ010000382.1 GCA_030637505.1 Holophagae bacterium | reverse complement strand
TCAGGGAGGCCCATGACCCGGACGAAACCGCGCAGTCCGGGCTGTCGACGTATGACGGAGCCCCGTCGCAGGCCTCACGGACGCGGTCGATATAGGTCGGGTCATGGATCCACTTCAGCGCGCCCAGGACATCGTCTTGGGGTGGCAGAACGACTGCGGGGTCCGTTTTGACCCGTTCTGGGCCCAGGGAATCCAGTGCCTTGAGGACCCGGCGGACCCGCTCGGGAGTTTCCGGGTGACCGAGACCGGGCACATGACTTTCACAATCGCGGTGGGAGAAAAGTCGAACTTGGGTCACGCTGAGGCTCCTTGATCCCCGGTGGCCTGGGCCTGCCGGACGTCACGGCTACTTTATCCTAGCTGATCGCCACCGGGCGGGCCTGCCAGGCTCCTTTTGTTATAGGCTCTATAAAATTCGTTTTTAAGTTGTTTAAAACCAATACTTTGTCTTTGAAGGATGTGATTTTGTATTGAGTTCGGCAGGATGACGGGGCATGATGGAGTGTGATCGTCATCACCCCACCATGAACAGAAAAAAACTTCTTCAATCCGAAGGCGTTGACCGACGTAAGTGTGTGATATATCATCTATTCGTAAGGTATTACCGTGATATTGCTGTGGTAGAGGAGGATCAACCATGCGTCAGAACGTGATCCGAGGAATGCTGGTAGCCGCCCTGGTGGTGCTTCCCTTGACCGCCGTTGCCGACACTGTCTTCCATCTTGACTCCCCTCAGGAAGGTGACACCGTTTTCGGGTTGGTCGAAGTCCGGGGCTGGATCCTGGATGACGGCAACGATTGTGGTGAGCCTGCCGACTGGCAGAGTTGCGACTGGAGCGAAGCTCTGATCAGCAGTGTGGACCTCTACGTCGACGACGAGTATGTTGCCTCTGCGGACATCGGTCAGCCTCGTTGGGATGTGCTCCAGGCTTTTCCGTGGTACGCCGGGACGCCGTTCGAGCGACCAGGTTTCAGCGTGTCCTTCGCCGCGGGTAACTACACACCGGGTGATCATACGCTCCACCTTCACGTGACCTTCTCCGATACGACGGAGCAGGACTACGGTGAGGTGACCGTGAACGTCGATCCGACCCGGAATCAGGCGCCGTTCGGCGAACTGGAAATGCCGGGCGAAAACCAGCCGATGAACGGTGTCTTCCCAATGATCGGCTGGGCGCTCGATGATTCCGAGATTGCAAAGATTGAGTTGATGGTCGACGGCCTGATCGTCGGTCCGGTCAACCTCGGCATCCACCGGCCGGACATTGCCTATCGGTTCCCGTCCCATCCCGGGGCGGAGGACGCCGGTTTCATCCGCATGTTCAATACGACGGATCTGACCAACGGCGTTCATACCGTAGCCATTCGCCTGACCGATAACGAAGGCATGGTCAAGGTCATCGGACGGCGTTTTGTCCAGACCTTTAACACCGCCTACAACCTTCCTCCGTTCGGTGGTATCGACTGGCCCCTCCCCAATCACATAATGTACGGTGACGGGTGCGACGACCCCGCGGACGTTTCGACGCCGCCCTACGAGGAGCCGGAGAACGTCGAGTGGGTCGCCGGGTGGGCTTTGGATGTCGGTTCGACAACCGATCCAGGCGGAGTTGCCTACGTTCAGCTGCTGATCGACGGCAATATTGAGTATGACACCTGGGTAGATTCCTTTTATTTCGCGTGGTTAGAGCATTTCACGGAACTGGTCAATGCCTACGGACTGCCGCGGATGGATATCCTGAACCTGTTTCCGGACGTACCCAACTCCAAGGACGCGGGCTTTTTCTTCGCGCTGGACATCACCGATCTGCTGACCCGGCGGGGCTATCGCCAGGGTCTCCACATGATCACCATCCGGGCCGGAGACTGGGAGAACAATGTGGCGGATATCGCTCGTCTCCCTGTGATCTTCGACTGTAACGACGACCGTGACCGCCCGTCGTGGGGTAACATTGACACCCCGCTTGCGATGGAACGGGTTGCCGGAGACATCGACATGACCGGATGGGCGATCGACTTTGAACATGTCGAGGAAGTCGAGATCTGGATCGATGGCATTTTCCTCGAGTACGCCGATGAGATTCACTTGCCCTCGCCCGATGTGGACCTGTGGTATCCCTGGCTGTCAAACTCTCTCACGCTCAACGCCAGGTGGCATCATGTTCTGGATTCCATCGAATGGAACTTGACCGACGGCGAGCACGTCTTCGTGGTCTGGACCGAAGACCATTGGGGTGGCCGCACAATGATCGGCGAGCGAATTTTCGTGTTGGACAACCTTGGCAAAAGCACAAAGGTTGAAGCTGTCCTCAACTGAGTTCGGATCCCTTGATGTAGCAGCCCCCGCCTCGGCGGGGGCTGTTTTTATGATTCTCCTTCCGGACCCGGAAGAGTCGGGCTCGGGAGAATAATGTTAGAGTTGCCGAGCCTTGGGGTCGGGGGGCCGGCGACGGCTTACCATGGGTCCATTGTTTTCGGACTGTGTGTTTCCGGTTCCCGGGCAGTACCACAATGAAACGCCACGCTCTCGATAACGCCTCACCGCGAGTTCTGACTCGGCCGGAGCACTGCCTCTCCCGGAAAAGAATTTCGCCGAACGCCCTCAAGGTGCTGTACCGGCTGCACCGTGCGGGATACCTGGCCTATTTGGTCGGAGGGGGTGTCCGTGACCTGCTGCTGGGCCGAGATCCCAAGGACTTCGACATCGGGACCAACGCCCGGCCGGAGGAGGTTCGGCGCCTTTTCAAGAACTCTCGGATCATTGGGCGTCGTTTCCGTTTGGTCCACGTCTTCTTCCGAGGCGAGGTCGTCGAGGTGTCAACCTTCAGGGCCAGTCCGGAGCCTCCGGAGGGTCCGGACGACTGGAAAGAGGGAGAGCTTGAGGATCGCGAGGCCGATGCTCCCGACGAGCCTGGGCCGAAGGCAGTTCGGGAGGACAATACCTACGGCACGCCGGAAGAGGATGCATGGCGCCGAGATCTGACGATTAACGCCCTTTTTTACGATGTTTCGGACTTCTCGATCATCGACTGGGTCAACGGCCTCGAGGATCTCGAGCGCGGCACCATCCGGATGGTCGGCTCTCCCGAAAAACGGTTCGAAGAGGATCCCGTTCGGATGATGAGGGCCTTGGAGTACGGTGTCCGTATGGGTTTCGAGTTGGAACCGGAGACCAACGCGGCGATTCACGCCTGTCATGCCCTGATAGCGGAGGCGGTCCCGGCCCGGTTGACCTATGAGTTGATGGAAAGTCTTCGGTCAGGGTATGCGGCCGGGATCTGGGAGCAGTGGGACCGCTATGGGCTTTTGGGGAAGGCCTTTCCGGAACTGGATCTCGATTGCGACCGTATTCTCCCGCTGCTGAGCTGCGTGGACGCCAGGGTCTCGGGGGGGGCGAGGGTGGCCGATGCCACAACTATTGCAGTTCTGTTTCTGCCCGAGTTTTCGCGGCTGTTGGCCGAGATGACTTCCGACGGTCAGCGCCTGGCCAATGCCGAGTTCCTCGATCGGCTGCGGGCGATGTTGGAACCGGCGACTGCTCACATGATGGTGTCCAATCAGTCCTTTCACCAGATGTACCACGGGCTCTTTGCCCTGACCAAGATGCGCCGACCGCCGGACCGTGGTCGTCAGGTTCTCAAGTTGACCCGGCACGAGAGTTTTCCGGTGGCGTGGAGCCTATTTGAGATCGGCACCGAGGCCGGGTTGCTTTCGGGAGAGGCCCGGGATGCCTGGAGCCGGGCGGTGGATCAAGTTCGGAAAGGGCCTGAGGGAAAGGCGCCGGAGATCGTGGTTGATCCCGTCAAACGAACTCGCCGTCGCCGGAGACGCCGTCCCAGACGTCGGGAAGCGACGTCATGATTGTGGTCGATGTTGCCGCGAGGCTCGAGGAACTTCGCGCGGAGATTCGGCGGCATGACCACCTCTACTACAGCAGGGCAGAACCGGAAATCTCGGATTTCGAATACGATCGCCTGTTTGCCGAACTCAAGGAAATCGAAGCCGCGAATCCGGATTTGATGTCCGAGGATTCTCCGACCCTCCGTGTTGGTGGTACGCCACTGGAGGGTCTGGAACAGGTGGAACACTCGGTGCCGATGCTGTCGCTCGAGAACACCTATTCGACCTGGGAGTTGGGTGCGTGGTACGACCGGGTCGGCCGATCCCTGGGGCATCCACCGCAGGGCCTTTCTGCGGAACTGAAGATCGACGGCGTGTCGATCTCGCTGGTGTACGAAGAGAGACGCCTGGTCCGTGCCGTGACCCGAGGTGACGGTACCTTCGGCGACGACGTTACGGCCAATGCCCGCACCATCAGATCGTTGCCCCTGGTTCTTGACCGGGGACCCGCCCGGCTGGAGATTCGGGGTGAGGTTTACATGCCCAGGTCGGTCTTTGCCCGATTGAACCGGGAACGGCGGGCCCGTGGTGAGGCAGAATTCGCCAATCCCCGCAACGCGACGGCCGGTTCGATCCGGCTGTTGGATTCCCGCCAGGCCGCTGCGCGCCGACTGGCAGTGTGGTGTTACCAACTGGTCGGGGCTGAGGGTCATGAGGGCAGCAGCCATGTCGAGGATCTCCAGCGCCTCCAAGAGTGGGGGTTCCCGGTCAGCCCGGGAGCCGGCTGGTGTGAGGATCTCAGCGAAGTGGAAATCCTGATCGAGCGGTGGTCGCATGAACGCTCGGATTATGACTTCGAGACCGACGGGGCTGTCGTCAAGGTCGACCTACTCGAGGAAAGAAAGGCGCTGGGGGCAACGGCTCGGGCCGTCAGGTGGGCGGTTGCCTTCAAGTATCCCCCGGAAGGCCGCATGACAACTGTCACAAACATCGTCGTCCAGGTCGGGCGAACCGGGGTTCTGACGCCGGTGGCGGAATTGGAACCCGTCTCGATAGCGGGTTCCACCGTAGCGAGGGCGACTCTTCATAATTTCGACGAAGTTGAACGACTGGACGTCAGAAGGGGAGACACGGTGTGGGTTGCCAAAGGTGGCGAGGTCATCCCCAAGGTCGTCGGTGTCGTCAGCACCGAAAGGCCCGCCGACACCACTCCGGTCGTCAGACCGGCTCAGTGCCCGTCATGTGGATCCGATGTTCACCGGGTCGACGGCGAGGTTGCTCTGAGGTGCGGTAACCCTACCTGCCCGGCGGTTCTGGGATCCCGATTGCGCCACTTTGTTTCGCGAGGCGCGATGGAGATCGAGGGATTGGGAGAGCAGAGTCTCCAGTTCTTGACGGAAGAGGGCCTCATCACCGACGCGGCGTCTCTGTGGGATCTCGAGCAGGACGCACTGGCCCGGCTGCCTGGTTGGGGAGAGCTTTCGGCGGCCAATTTGATTCGGCAAGTTGACGGTGCCCGCAGCAGACCGCTTCACCGGCTGGTCTTCGCCCTGGGTATTCCCCACGTCGGAGAACGGGCGGCGGGTCTTCTGGCCAAACGGTTTGGGACCCTGGTACGGTTGGCCGAGGCGGATTCGGACGATCTCGAGGCGATCGATGGAGTTGGGCCGGTGATTGCGGTCTCCGTTGTTTCCTGGTTCCAGGAAACCGTCAACCAGGGGTTGATTGATCGCCTGATCCAGCGGGGGGTCAACCCGGTTGAGGCGGTGGAACCGGAGGGCGGGGACGGTCCTCTCGAGGGTTTGACTTTCGTCATCACGGGGACGCTCTCGGCCCCGAGACGTGAGGTCAAGGCCCGCCTCGAGGCGGCGGGCGCCACGGTTGTCGGTTCGGTCTCGGGCAAGACATCCTTCTTGTTGGCCGGAGAGGACGCCGGTTCCAAGATCGAAAAAGCCGGGATGTTGGGCGTCGAGGTTCTGGACGAACAGGGATTGCAGTTATTGATAGACGGTGGACGCGAGGAGGTGTGATGCCGGCAGTGATTTACCTGGTTGACGACGATGACGGGTCGCGGATCGCGATGGCCAAGGCTCTGGGGCGTGTCGGCTACCAAATGGTGCCCTTTTCCTCCGCTGAGGAGGCCCTGGCGGCGTTGCGGGAGGATTCCTCGGTCAGCATGGTGATTTCCGACGTCCGGATGCCGGGCATGAACGGCTACGAGTTTCTCCGCCACGTCAGGTCGGAGCGACCCGATTTGCCGTTCATCCTGGTGACCGCTTTCGCGGATGTGGAAGACGCGGTATCCGCGCTTCAAGAAGGTGCGGACGACTACCTGACAAAGCCGGTTCGGATGCAGGAACTCCGTCAGAGGGTGCAACTGCACCTCGAGCGCAGGGTCCTCAACGACGAGAATCGAAGACTCCGTGAACGACTGTCGAAAAATTTCGGATTCGACGGCATTGTCGGGCATTCCAGCGCAATGGAGGCCCTGATCGACAGGCTCAGGGTCGTGGCGCCGACTCGGTCGACTGTGTTGGTCGTTGGCGAAAGCGGAACCGGTAAGGAACTTGTGGCCAATGCTCTCCACCAGCATTCGCCGCGGGCCGAGGGCGCCTTCGTTGCAGTCAACTGCGGCGCCATTCCCGGCGAGATTCTGGAGTCGGAGCTTTTCGGCCACGAGAAGGGGGCATTTACCGGGGCCCATCAGCGCCGGATTGGTCTGGTGGAGTCGGCTTCCGGCGGAACGCTGTTCCTCGATGAAGTTTCGGAGCTCTCTCTGGACCTACAGGTCAAGCTGCTGCGCGTGTTGGAGGATCGAACGGTGACCAGGGTCGGCGGGACGGTCAAGATTCCTGTCGATTTCAGGCTCGTCGCGGCAACCAACCGCGACCTCCTGGCCTGGGTCCGAGACCGCAAGTTCCGCGAAGATCTTTATTACCGGCTCAAAGTGGTGACTTTGGAAATCCCGCCGCTTCGCGAGCGATCCGAGGATATTCCCCTGTTCGTGCAGCATTTCCTGGAGGTGTTCAACCAGGAGTTGGGGCGGGAGGTCAAGGGCGCTCATCCGTCGGTGCTGGCTGCATTGAAACGGTGTCGGTGGAAGGGCAATGTCCGCGAACTTCGAAACGTCATGGAGTCCATGGTTCTCTTCGCCCCCGGCAGCGAGATTACTCTCGAGGACCTGCCGCAGGAGTACCGGGTGGCGATTTTGACACCGGTGGCTACCGAGGGTGAGTGGGTGCCGAGGGAGATGGCGGACATCGAAAAAGAGGCCATTTTGAGGACGCTGCGGCACACCGGCGACCATCGAGGCAAGGCCGCGGCACTGCTGGGCATCGGCCTGAGAACCCTCCAGCGCAAGTTGAAGGAATACGGTGAGATAGAGTCGGAAGACTGAGGGGGAGGGCGCGCGGTGGAGGTTGACGGGGAGATTATCGGCGTCGCCGCGTTATGGCATTCTCGTGTCCCAGCCTCCCAGCTTCCCAGCCTGCGCTATAGTGGTTTCCGAGATATTTGGGCCAAGGAGGCATGATGGATATTCCTGGAAAAGTCTCGCTCTATTGCTCGTTGGTCGATGCCAAGGGAACGGCGGCCAAGTTGATCGCCGTGAACCCAGAGGGCTTTTACCACCTGGAAGTGGCCATCAAGGGCCGCCTTCACACGATGTTTGTTCCCATCGCCCAGGCTGCCCTCTACTTCACTGAACCCGAGCCCGACATCGAAGCCGACTCCGGCTTTGAGGTTGAGAGATAGTGAGGCACTTACCCTCGAACTGCTTCGATGGTTGAAGCAGAATGGAAGGGTAAGTCCGCTGTCGGCTATCAGCTCTCAGCTATCAGCCCACGCCGGACGCTTCGCGGGCTCGAGCTTGTTGGCCCGGAAGGCCTTCGACCTTGCATCGGTTCTTGGCGCGCTCCTGGTATGCGGTCGGTAATTACTGCGTGGCAGGGAAATACCCTTCTGAATCCGATCAAAACGAAAAGAGCACGCTGTCCGGCTGATAGCTGAAAGCTGATAGCTGATGGCTGAGAGCTATTTTCCCCCGGCGCGAATGAACCGGGCACTTTGCGTGTTGCTCTCCTTGATGGCAGATGATGCGCTGAACGCAGCCTTTGGGGCGAAGTGGCGAGAGGTGTTGGGAAACGTCTCTGACGGCGTGATCGTCATGGATCGCGAGCGTCAGCTTCAGTTTGCCAACAATCGGGCTCGGAGGCTCCTGGGGTTCTCCGAGGGCGAAACCGTCAATGGGCGGTGTCGATTGAACACGAACGGTGATGATTGTGAAATCGCCTGCCCCCTGACATTTGCGCTCGAACAAGGGCGGACGGAGGTCCGCGATTTTGAGACCGTCTACCACGCTCAGGACGGAAGGGCGGTGCCTCTGCGAGTGACCGTGCTGCCGCTCTTTGACCGGGATGGGGAATTTTCCGGCGCGGTAGAAATCCTCCGGGAACGGGGTGCGGACCTGGGGTTCTTCCTCGCGGGCAAGAGCTCGAAGTCTCAAGGATTGAAGAATCGGCTTACCGGGATTGCTGCCGGGGCGTCCGACGTGATCCTGGTCGGTGAACGGTCAGCCCGGCAGGATGTCGCAAGAACCTTGCATCGATTGACCGGACTGGGCGACGACCAATTCCAGTTGTGGCCGCTGTCTGAGGAGGACTGTCTGTCCGTGCCCGTGGGGATGTGCTTCGCTGACGACGGGCAGGCCTCGGCACTCTGGCAACGGGAGCTTCCGCCAGGATGGCGGCGCGTCTTCGGGCTGTCGGATATCAACGGTCTTCGGCCGGCCCCCGGGGGGGAGGTCGATATCGTCCACTTGCCGCCCCCAGAGGTACTCCAGGACGATCTGCCACTCCAGGTGGCGGCCTGGGTTCGACAGTTTCGTGAAAATCTGGAAATCAGCACCGAGGCGCTGGGGCGGTTGGGCGAGATCGCTCTGGAGCGTGGCCTTGACGGTGTGGCCGAGATCCTGCCCGCGGCGGTCGCCGTGGCCGATGGCCGCCTCGAATTGAGTGATCTTCCCCAATCGTCGCCGCAGACCCTTTTCATCGATCATGTTCTCGAAAGCGATGATCCCTTGGGGACCCTGGAGCGGCGCCTGCTGACCGAGGTCCTCGAGCGGTGCGATTGGCGTATGCAGGAGGCGGCCGATCGTCTGGGAATGTCCCGTGTGACCCTGTGGCGAAAGACTCGGGACCACGGCATCGAGCGACCGTCAGGATAGGAGCCTGCAGGCCCCAAAGTCGGCCGAGGCCTCAGGCCGATAGTCTCTTACGAGGTAAAGCGGTAACCCACTCCTCGCACGGTGTGGAAGTGTTGGGGATGCCGGGGGTCTGCCTCGAAATACTTTCTGAGACGATGGACGAAAGTATCCAGAGTCCGCGTCGAGGTATCGAAGGCGTATCCCCAGACGTGTTCCAGTAAATCTCCTCGTTGCAATACCTTGCCTTCGTTTTCTGCGAAAAACCGCAGCAGGATGACCTCTCGTTCCGTCAGGTCTCGTTCGCCCTGCACTGTTCGGGCTTGCATCGTGATCAGGTTGGCGTCGAATGGGCCGATCGAGATGTGGGGATCGACCGCGGCCGGACGACTGGACCACTCGGTTCGTCGGAGAATGCCACGGATGCGGACCATCAACTCCTCGACGACGAAGGGCTTGGTCAGGTAGTCGTCTCCGCCGATGCGGAGTCCCAAAACCTTGTCGGCGTCGGATCCTTTGGCGGTCAGGAACAAAATGGGAATGTGGTCGCCACGGTTTCGGAGGAGGCGGCAGACCTCCAGGCCGTCGATGCCGGGCAGCATGATATCCAGAACGACAAAGTCGAACGGGGGGTCTCCAGTCGCCAGGGCGTCCAGCGCCGCCTCTCCCGAATGAACCGTCTGCACGCGGAAATCTTCGAGGGCGAGATTCATGGCCAGACCGCGGGCCAGTCGAACATTGTCCTCGACGATCAGCAGGTGGATCGGGTTGATGTCAGCCATTTTGTCAGCCCAGACCATTGTAGCCGGGAAGATGGATTCCCAGCGTCCCCTGCTACAATCCGGCCCCGGCTGGAGGTTTTGATGCGGCAGATGACAGGAATGCTCGTAGCGATGATGATGGTGGCGGCTGTGGGGCCGGCGTCGGCGGGGAAGATTGGTTTCGTCGACGCCGAGCGGGCTGTGATGGAGGTCCAGGAGGGTCAGGCGAAGGCCATGCAGTTGGAAGCCTGGGCACAACCTCAACAGAAGAAAGTCGAGGCCGCTGCGGCGCGGGTGGCTGAAATCAGGCAGCAGATCGCCCAGCAGCGCTCGGTCGCGTCGCCGGAGACTCTCGATCGGCTCGGTCGTGAAGAGTTGGATGCCCGCCGGGTGTTCGAAGACGCCAAACGGAACTTCGAACGTGATTTGTCGGCCAAGCAGGACGAATTTCTTGCGGAGGTTGCGGTCAAGGTAGGTCGGGTCGCCTCGGATTATGGGAAGGCAAACGGATTCGACGCCATCCTGGTGCTCAAGGCCCAGCCGATCATCTATCTGTCCGAAGAGGCCAATCTGACCGATACGATAATCCGACTTTACAACGAGCGATTCCCGGGGAAGTAAAGGGCCGTCCATGATTCGGGCTATACTTCCGCGGCAATGACCCGCCTGACTCCCGCGGCAATAGCCCGCTTGGCTTTACTCCTGTGTCATTTTGCAGCTGTCGGTGTTCTATCGGCGCAGGTCCCATGGGATGTTGAGATCCTCGATTCCGGTCTGCCCGCAACCCTCGAGCCCGGCGAAACCGTTCGAGTTATGGTCACGGTGGTCAACAGGGGGACGGAGGGATGGGATCCCGAAGAGGGATTTGCCCTGGCTGCCCACTGGTTGACACCGGACGATGAGGTGGTTGACTGGGACGGACCCCGAACTCCATTCGAGGGCATTGTCGCGCCCGGGGTTGCCGTAAAGGTCCTCGCGGTGGTCGCGGCGCCGAGATCCGTTGGACAGTACGTCGTGCAGTGGGACGTCGTTCAAGAAGGAGTGCGGTGGATATCGCAGGATGATGCAACTCCGGTCGTCGGGTCGGACATCTCGGTTGAGCCGTCAATCGACGATAGCCCGGCGTGCGTAGGGGGCCGGCTCGGGGTGGCGTTGACCGGGGTGATTTTCCTGCTGGTGCTGGGGGCACGCCGCAGGACCGACTGGGTACGGTCGTTGGCCGGACGTGGAGACCTGGCGTGGTTGGTCCTGGTGCCCCTCGCCGCCGAGAGGTCGGTTGTCGAGGGCACTTTCGGCGGAGGGGTCGTCACCGTCCTCTGTCTGACCGCCGTGGCCTCCCTGGTTGCTCTGGTGAGCCCAAGACTCAGGCCATGGCTGGCGTGGGTCATCGGGTGGTCGATGGTCACGGTCTTTGTGGGCGATCGAGTCTACCTGCGTTTTTTCGCGGATCTGCCGTCGGTTGGGTCGTTTGAAACGTTGGGGCAGACCGATGAAATCGGCCGAAGCATCATCAGCCTGTTCAACGGGTGCGATGTGCTTTTCCTGCTGGCCGGGCTGGCGGGTGGAGGTGTGGCCCTGGCGGCCCGCCTGATCGGGGTTGAGATTGGGTCTGTTCGGCGACGTGCCGCGGCGGCGGCGCTGATGTGTGCCGCGGCGGGGATCGGGCTCTGGTGGGCGGCTGAGCGGCCGATTCATCGCCAGGTCTTTCGCCGGGTCTTTGTCGCCAAGAAAACCGGGGTCGCCGCGGCTCACGTGCTGGACATCGGACGGGCGGTCCGAAATGGACTTCGTCGCACGACTGTTTCCAGCGCCGAAATCGACCGGATCGAGCAGTGGTTTCGAGGGACGGCAGATGACCGTAGGGGCGCGGGCCCGATCTTCGGTGCGGCTCGGGACCTCAATGTTGTGATGATCCAGGCGGAGAGCGTCCAGGCCTTCGTCGTCGGCCTTGAGGTTGGGGGGAGGTTGGTGATGCCCCATCTGACGCGGTGGGCGACCGAGGGTCTGTGGTTTACCGAGGTTACCGATCAGACCGGGCATGGGCGAAGCTCCGACGCCGAACTGATGACTCAGACTTCAATCTTGCCCCTGTCCGATGGTGCCGCGGCTTTTGAGGCGGCGACCAATCGTTTCACCTCCCTGGCCGGAGTCCTGGCGGATCGAGGCTACCGGACGGTGTCGGCAGTTCCCTTCGACCGTGCCTTTTGGAATCGCGGTATCAGCCACCGGGCCTACGGCTATGACGTCAATCTTTTCGCCCCGGATTTCGAACCCGGTCGAGCAATCGGCTGGGGCCTCAACGACCGTGATTTTCTCGGGCAAATGGGGGACCGGCTGGCAGATCTGCCCCGCCCTTTCTGCGCCTGGATGCTGACTCTGTCCCTGCACCACCCCTTCGAGGGTTTCCCCGATGATCTTGAGGAACTGGACGTCGGGCCGTGGGACGGCGGCCCGGTGGGGGAGTACCTCCACACGATGCACTATCTGGACCAGGCGTTGGGCGACCTCGAAGGTCGTCTGGAAGCTGCGGGACTTCTCGAGGAGACCGTGATCGTCCTCTGGGGTGACCACGATGCCGGTTTCGAATGGACGCGCGACATCGCCGGCTTGATGGGTGTCTCCCCCGATCAGACCGGCTGGTATCGAAGCCAGAGGGTGCCCCTGATCATCAAAGCCCCTCGGCGCCTGGGATTGGTCGGGCTGGTCGACCGTCCGGCAGGCCATGTCGACGTCGCTCCGACCGTGGCGAATCTTCTGGGCATCGATGGGGCCGAGTTTGCCTGGATGGGGCGGAATCTCCTGGGCCGCCGGTGCGACCAGCCGGTGGTTGGCGAGTACGACTGCTGGTCGACCCGGACCCACGTGTTTCTACAGGGTGATGACGGGACGTTGGAGGCGGGAAAGTGCCTTGAGCGTCCCTCCCTCAGCCGACAGCCGGCCGCGGATTGTGACACGGCCTTCCGGGCTGCACATGATCGAATCGCCATCGCCCAAAAGGTCCTCCGGTTCGACCTCCAGGAGCGATTGACCGCCCGCCTCGGCGTGAGTGAGCGATGAACCGGGCGATTCGCCCTTGGTCCGTGTGGGGTGTGGCTCACAGAGGGCTTGACTTTGGGACGACAGCGGCCGTCGTCGCCGTCCTGGTGTGGTCGCGGTTTGCCTGGCTGCCCTCGGGGCCTTGGGAGTGGGATGAAACCCTGTTCGCCCGAG
>DAOWGJ010000414.1 GCA_030637505.1 Holophagae bacterium | reverse complement strand
GTTAAGCCGGCGAGGCTGCCAAATCGTCTTCGGGTCATCCTCATGAGGTTCTCCCCTTTGCTTTGATCGCTGTCATCGGTGGCACGCGTTGCAGTCGGTCGAGGCTCCTTGCGTCTCGTGACAGTCCAAGCAGAAGCCCATTGTCAGTTTTTTGAGTGGTTTGCGCGGTGGCTCCGAGGTCAAACCAATCTCTCCGTGGCATCGGTTGCACTCCAGCCCGGCGACGGTCACATGCCGCTGATGGGAGTAATAGACATGGGCAGGCACACGGTAGAGCCTCCTCCACGGAATTTCCTCAGCGTCCTGTATGTACTTGACGAGCAGAGCCTCTTCGGTACTTTCAGTCAGCGGATCCTCGTGGCATCCAGAACAGGTTTCCAACGACGGCCGGCCTGCAAACTCCTCTGTGGTCACGTATTGGTGACAATCCGTGCACTCGAGGCCCACCTCTTCGACGTGCAGCATATGATTGAATTGAATTGGTTGTTTGACGTCCGGGTTAAAAAACGACAGAATCCGTGTTCCCGCAAAACCAGCGACCGCAATAGCCACCACCATGGCGACAGCAAACAGTAGAACCCTTGGACTGAGCGTGTTACCGGTGACCAAGTCCCCGTTCTCTCGGTTAACCCGCACGAGACGCTGCCTCGGCCGTCAGCCTTCGTTGGAGCTCTCGTGCCCAGAGAGCCTGCATCTTGAGAAGGCGAACACCGACAGTCTCCGAGATCCAGGTAAATATGTTCAATCCGATGCGTGGGTTTTCGTCAAGGGTTTCGAGGAGATCGCGGCGCGTAAAAGCGACAAGCTCGGTCGCCTCGGCCGCGCGTGCCGACAACGTAAATCTGAAGGGCCTCACCACGGCGGACCACCCCATTGCCTTGCCCGGACCGATGGACTCGACCTGGACGTCCTTCATCACACCACCTAGGGAAATCGGCAAGCACAGATCCACCTTTCCCTTGGTGACCAGGTACAGGCGGTCGGCGGTGTCGCCGAGGAGAAAAAGGTACTCGCCCGGGCGAAGACTCTTAGGTTTCGCAATCGCTTCGAACAGCTGAACCTCTTCCTCTGTCAGGCCCTGGAACAATTCAGCTTGGCTGAGGAGCTCGTCCATGAACAAACCTCCTTACGGATGAAACTGTGCAGATGCCTAGGCGGTCAGGGACGGCTGCCGGTAGAGGTTGTCGACCGTCGGATTGTCAACGAAATCTGCGGCCAACAATTGCTCCGTGATGAGGTGGCGCTCGAGGCTGGCGAGCAACGCATCGTCGAATATTTGACGCCTCGGGGGCGCCTTCTCTTGATCCAGCTTGACGAAGAACCGGGGCGTCTCCGCCACGGCCTGGAGGTCAAGCGTTGCACGCGCCGGGCGCTCCGCCTCTTCCAGGGACCGCATTTCTTCGGTGCTCAGAAATCCGTTGTACAACAACAACGTTCCACCACCGACGACAAGTGCAAAAAACGCCATGAAAATAACCGTGACTACCATTGCGCTCCCCCTTCTTTCTCGGGCTGATTGTTGTGGGTGTTCCACTGGATCATGCCTGGTTCCATCGCAAGGTCCGTGCCAAAAGCGGTTGGTGACTCAACTGTGCCGCAGGGTCCGCACTGACGGCTGGCGAATACGGGCCCACGTTCCGGCTCCAGAAATACGAGACTGGTTCCAGCGCTAAGTGTTTTGAGAATGGTCCTTTAGGTGCCACGCCTAGAACCTCGTCGCTTGGGTATCTCAGTCCCAGGGGTGGGGCAGGCCGGATGGTATATCTGGGTCTATGCGGCCGAGGGCAGGACACTGTGGCTGCGCCGGTCCCGAGTGAAGAGGGGTCGATTTCCTGTCAGAGTGTCAGGTGGAATTTGCTGAACCCTGACAGATTGTCAGGGCTCGCCGTGGTCCTCCTGAGATCCGTCACCGAGACTCGTTTCGGAGGTAGGGGCGCGATATTTCTTGATCAAACGGTAGAGGTTTCTCTCGCTGATCCCCAAAATGTGGGCGGCGTCGGCTCGGTTGTCTCCGGCTTGTTCGAGCACGGACAACACGTGGCGGCGTTCGACTTCCGGCAACGACAGGATTCCTTCATCTCCTGAATCCGCGAGCGGTTCCCAACTGCCGCGGATCGAGGCGGGGAGGTCCTGGAGCCGGATGACCTCACCGTCGCAGAGAACGACGGTCTGTTCCACGACATGGATGAGTTCACGGACGTTTCCAGGCCAGCTGTGGTGCATGAGGGCTTCCATCGCCTGTTGGCCGATGCGTCTCGACAGGCTAAACCGGAGGTTGAACTGCCTGGTGAAGTGCTCGATCAGCTGACGGATGTCCTCCTTGCGTTCGCGCAGCGGTGGAATCTCCACGGTCAGTGTGGCGAGGCGGTAAAAGAGGTCCTCCCGAAAGTGCCCACGCGAGATGGCCTCCTTGAGGTTGCGGTTGGTGGCGGCGATGACCCGGACATCGACCGTAATCTCGGCGGTTCCACCGAGGCGGCGGAAGCGGTTTGTCTCGAGGACTCTGAGCAGCTTGGCCTGGATCTCCGGGCTCATCTCCCCTACCTCGTCCAGAAAGATTGTGCCTCCGTTCGCCACCTCGAAGAGGCCGTGCTTCTTGCGGACGGCTCCGGTGAAAGCACCCTTTTCGTGGCCAAAGAGCTCGCTCTGCAGAAGCTCCTCGTGGAGAGAGGCACAATCGACCACAACAAAAGCAGCCGCGCTTCGCGGACTCTGTGCGTGGAGAAGGGTCGCCACCACGTCCTTGCCGACACCTGTCTCGCCCAGGATGAGCGTCGTGGATTCGATGGGAGCGATGCGAGCAACGTTCTCAAGGACCTTTTTGAAGGCACGGCTTGACCCAACGATACCTGGCGCCACATTCGGCGCTACGTAGCCATCCTCGAGAACCTTTTGTCTCTTGACCAAACGTACGTGCTCGAACGTCTTTTGAACTGTCATCTCCAGCTTCTCTATCGGGCAGGGCTTTTCAAGGTAATCGTACGCTCCCAGACGAATTGCCTGGATCGCCGTGTCGATCGTTCCGTGACCGGTCAACACGATGACTCCCGCCTCTGGATTGTGCTCACGGAGCCGCGCCAGAACCTCGATACCACCCAGGTCGGGGAGGCGCAGGTCGAGAAGGGTCACGTCCACCTCGTTTTCGCACGCATGTGTCACCGCCTCGCGACCTGAGGCCACACCGACCACGGCATAGCCCCGTCTCGACAGCTCCGACGTCATCACCCGACGAAAAGTGGCGTCATCGTCCACCAAAAGCAGGCGGGTTTTCTTTGAATCCTCGCTCATGTTGGGTCCTGATCCGCGTGGGAAAAGACGATTTCGAGGCACGATCCCTGATCCACGACGCTGTCGACCAGGCGGACATCTCCGCCGAACCGTCTCATGAGAGTGCGCGACAGGAAGAGCCCCATGCCCGTCCCTCGGGGTTTTTGCGTGCGGAAAGGTGCAAAAAGGTGTTTTCGAATGTCGGACGAAATGCCGCACCCGGTGTCCCGGATCTGAAGCCGGACGTCGGAGCCGACGAGATAATGAGCTCTGATCTTGCCTCCCTGATCATCGAACGACTCGATAGCGTTGATGAGCACATTGAGGACCACGTGTTGTACAACCTCTGTATTGGCTGCAACCAGGGGGAGGTTGTCGATCCCTTGGAGCTCGAGGGTTACCCCCGCCTCTTTCGCGGTTGGCCCTACGAGCGAAAAAACGCCTTGCACCACCTCCTGGAGAATAATGGGCTCGATTGAAGGCGGGATTCGCCGGGCGAACCTCAAGAATTGGTCGGTGATCTTTCGACAACGCAAGACCTGCTCGCGGATGGTTTCCGCGCTTTCTCGAATCGCATCCAGGGTTTCCGCGCCGGTTTCGTCGGCGCCCCTGTCTTCGAGGCGACCGATGATCGCGTCCGCACAAACCAAGGTCGATGCAAGCGGCGTATTCACCTCATGCGACAGCCCCGAGGCGAGGACTCCGAGGGAAGACAAGTGTTCAATCTCGGCGAGCCGCTCCTCCTCCCGGACACGCTCCGTGATGTCCCGCCAAACCTCGACCACCTGGGCTACCGAACCGTCATCAGAGAAAACGGGCGAAGCGTAGACCTCGTGCACGCTCCCATCTTCGCTGTCCGAGGCCGGAAAGTGAAAAACCGCCTGCTGCGAGCTTCCAGTGGCCAAACAGCGCGCCGCCGGGCACCCCCCATGCTCCCGGCAGGGGAGATCGTGGCCTGTAACGTCACGACAAACCTTGCCCCGAATCGCCTCTGGGTAGGTGCACATTCGGCGACTGATCGACCGGTTCGCGGCGACAACCCGACAGTCAGAGTCGAGAACTATGAGGCCGTCGTCCAGGCTGTTCAGGACGTCAACCATCTGTTTTTCGCGTTCCTTGACCTCGTCAATCAAAGACGAAGTGGCGTCAGCCATGCTGTTGAAATCCATCGCCAAAGAGGTGATGACATCGTCTCCCTCGACCGTGGCACGCTCACCGAGGTCGCCGGCGGCGATCATTCGAGCTGTGCGACCCAACCGGCCCAGGCGGACGAGAACCAGGTATCGAACCAACAGGCCGACGCCGCCGAGGAGAAGAAGAGTCAGAATCGCCGTTGCCGCTGCCATCCCATATGTATCGCGCCGGAGCTGCGCCTGAAGTGGCGAGAGGGAGATGTCGAGGATGAGAATGCCGTTGAGCTTTTGTTCCGGTCCGTGGCAGCCCTGGCACTCGCGGCGGTTCTCTATCGGCAGCACCGTCCGCAGGACATCGGCGCCTTCGTCTTCCAGGAGCACCCAACGATCTCGTGCACCCGGAGTTTTCGAGTGACACACCAGGCAGGTCGGGGAGTCGCGCGAGATTCGGACCCCGACAGCATCGTCGTTGCTCGACAGGCGAATGACGCCCTCATGGTCGAGGATCATGGCGTTTCGGACCTCCGGCTGTTGCCCGATCTCCTGGAGGACCGCGGTCATCAACCGGCTGTCCTTTTCAAGCATCTGGTGGCGAAGAGCGACCTCGAGGATCCGATTCTCGAACTCCGCGGCTGCGCGTCGGGCCGCGATGGTGTGATCGAAATGGTGCTGGGAAATGACAAAGAGACCGACTGTGAGGGGTAGGATGACGAGCAACGTAATCCCGATCGCCAGGCGCGCCGTCAAACGGTCCACTCTAAGCCGCATATGCAACCATTAATTTACTGCGGCCGCAGATATACCGTGCTGCACTGGCATTTTCCCGACTCATTTTCTGGGATGCGCTGTTGATTGTGACTCGCCGTCTCATCGGTTTTCCCGCACCTCCAGAGTTGGAATGTCAACGATTCCTGAGAGCAGTCTATCACCTCAGCCGAGCGGTTCTCACCAAAGAATCGTGCTAATTAACTGGTCCCTTAGCGTTTATGAAAACCTTGACTGAGTCGTTCTCGCCCTTTCATTCAGGTGGACAGGCTGCCGCACTCTGCCCCAAAGCCAGTTCCATGATCTTCTCCTGGGTTGCTTCGGCGCGCGGCAGGATCCCCTGCAGGGCGCCCTCATGCATCACTGCTACTCGATCGGCAAGGCCCAGGAGTTCGGGCATTTCGGAGGAGATTAGAAAGACGGCGACACCCTGTTCGACGAGTTCGCCGATCAGTTCGTAGATTTCGACCTTGGCGCCGACGTCGATCCCCCGAGTGGGCTCATCGAAGAGCAGCACCCGGCACCGCGCCGCGAGCCATCGAGCGAGTACGACCTTCTGCTGGTTCCCTCCCGACAGGTTGACGATCTCTTGATCGAGAGAGGCAATCTGGATATGGAGCTTCTCGACTTGATGCCGGGCAATGTTGCGTTCTGCACCGAGGTCGAGCACGCCGAGGCTGGTGACGTCGTCAAGACACGTCAGGGTTATGTTCTCGACCACCGAACACTGCAGCACCAGTCCCTGCTGCTTACGATCCTCGGTGATGAAACCAAGGCCGGCGGCGATGGACGCGGCTGGATCCCCTCCCGGCAGCGCCCGCCCGTCCACGTGGATCTCTCCAGCGTCAATAGGATCAGCGCCGAAAATAGCCCGTGCCAGCTCTGTGCGGCCCGAGCCCATCAGCCCGGCCACGCCCAGAATCTCTCCGGAACGGAGCGAAAAACACACCGGCGAGAGCGCCCCACTGCGGGCCAGACCCTCCACCTCGAGCACCACGTCACCAAATGGGACCTCTCGCTTGGGGATCTGCTCGGCAATGGTGCGTCCTACCATCATCCGGATCAACTCACCGACCTCCGTCCCTTCAATATCTTGGGTGCCCACGGTTCGGCCGTCACGCATCACGGTGACCCGGTCGCCAATGGCGAAGATTTCCTTCATGCGGTGAGAGATATAGATGACCGGCACGCCCCTACGGCAGAGGTCCCGAATGACCTCGAACAGGGCCTCGATCTCGGCATCGGACAGGGCCGCAGTAGGCTCGTCCATCACCAGCAGCCGGGCCTTTCGACGCAGTGCCCGGGCGATCTCGACCAGTTGCTGCTGAGCCACCGACAGCTGCGACACCTGTGTGTCTGGGTCCACCTCACAGCGGAGCGTCTGAAGCAACTCGAGAGAACCCAGTCGCATTTTATCGCTGCTGATCAGGCCGCCTCGGGTTGGCTCGTGTCCCAGGTAGATATTCTCCGCAACAGTCAGGCCGGGCACCAGGTTGAGTTCCTGGTGGATCATAATCAGTCCCAAACGCTCGGCCTCGGACGGGTTTGTCGGCCGAATTTCCTCGCCACTGAATAGTACGTTTCCAGCGTCTCCGGAGTACTGCCCGCACAGGACCTTCATCAGCGTTGACTTGCCGGCGCCGTTCTCACCAAGAAGCACATGGACCTCGCCCGGAAGGACCTCAATTTCGGCATCCTGTAAGGCCTGAACACCGGGAAAGGCCTTGTGGATGCCTAGCATGCGGAGAAGAGGCTCACTACCCGTCATCAGCAACATTTTTCGCGAATGCATCCACATTGCCGCTGTGAATCATTTCAACCTTGGTGAGGATCTCCCCAGGCGGCGCCACACCGTCACGCAGGAGCGCCACGGCATGCAGCACACCGAGCCGGCCCATCTCGCTCGGGAACTGCGCCACCGATGCGAACAACCGTCCCGATCGGATGTTGACCAGGGCATCCGGGATGGCGTCGAAGCCTATCAAGCTGATGTCATTGAGTTTACGGGCGGCGTCCACGGCTTCCAAGGCGCCCAAGGCCATCTCGTCGTTGGCGGCAAAGATCGCAACGATATCCGGGTGGGCCTGCAACAAATTCTCCGCCACCGTGTAGGCGCGGGCCCGCTCCCAGTTGGCGGTCTGGCTCGAGACCACCCGGATTCCCGGGTGGCTCTCGATACCGGCCAAAAACCCAAGGCGCCGCTGGTCGGCAGTCTCGTGCCCTGAGATGCCCTCGATGATCGCCACCTCACCCCGGCCGTCGATTTTGCTCGCAAGGGCACGTCCCGCCACGGCGCCGCCCTCGAAGTTGTCCGAACCGATGTAGGTAAAAACGTGGGCTCCGACGCTTTCGGCTGCGGCCTGATCGATACGGGTGTCGAGCAAGAGCACCGGAATGCCGGCATCGTTGGCCTTGAGGATGGCCGGAACGAGTTCCTTGGATCCCGACGGCGCCAGCAGAATGGCGTCGACCTCCTGCTGAATCAGATTCTCGATGATCTGGTAC
>DAOWGJ010000345.1 GCA_030637505.1 Holophagae bacterium | reverse complement strand
GTGATCGCCGGACTGCTCTTCGACGTCGCCGGTGGTTTGGCGTGGACCGCGCCTCTATGGCTGGTGGCCCTGGCTGCCATGCCCTTGCTCTGGCGTCGGGGTGGCGACGGCGAGCGGGCCCTTCTGCTGGGTGGAGGAGCGACTGTGCTGGCCCTTCTGCATTCGATCGAGTGGTATGGCGGCGGTTCGCCCCCCGCCCGATATTTGCTCCCGATGCTGCCGGCGGTCCTCCTGGCGTTCGGCCTGTTGATCTCGCGGCCGGACGGGCGCCGTCGCCTGATCGTCTTCGTATTCCCTGCTGCGCTGGCACCGTGGTGGGTCCTCGTAACCCGGCCTCACTTTTCGGTAAACCCCGGTGACGGGCGATGGTGGTTGACCAACGCCCTGTCCAGGCGTTTCGCGGCCGACGCCCGGGCGCTGTTCCCCTCGTTCCTGACTCCCGGTACGGCGACCCTGATCGTACCCGCGGTGGTGATCGGACTCGGGGTGGGCCTCTGGTGGATGAGCCGACGTCCGCGCAGGGCCTGGTGGCTGGCGCGCGTGGGTCCGGCGGTGTGGCTGGTAGCGGCTCTTGGACTGATTTTGGCAGTTGATCTCCGGGCTGACACCGTTGTCGAAGCGGAAAGCGCTCAGGTGAAAAGGCAGGGAGGGGAACCGGCGCCCCCCAGCGGCACGCCAACCCGATTTGCCCATCCCAACGGATGGCGGCTGGGAGCGGCAGACGGTCTGACGTTTCCCATCAACCTGCCGGAGGGCGGGAGGGTGAACATCCAGGCCAGGATCGTTCCTCCCGGTTGGGCGGGGAGCCTGGGCGTCAGGTGGAACGACGGCATGAACCATCAGATCCCGGTTCGGCGCCGCAACGTAGAACTTATCGCTGTGCCTGATCCGCCGGGCCCCGGCCGCCATAGTCTCTACCTCGGCTGGTCTCCCCGCAACGACGCTGTTCTCTTCGTAGATCGAGTTTTCGTCACGCGGGAGTGAGCGTGAGAGTTCTGTTCGCTGCAGACAGGCTCTCCATTCGGGGAGGGGCCGATCTCCACCTTCGCCAGGTCATCGAATGGGCCCTTGAGATGGAGTGGCGGGTCGATCTGGCCGTGGGCCGAATCGATCCTGAGGCGGGAGTTCCCATGGGGGTTAGTCTCACACGAATTCGAGGCCTGGCGGCATCAACGGCAACAGGCTCTCGGCTTGAGAGCCTGGGACCCTTGATGGAGTCCGCTGATGTCATTCACGCCCAGAACGTTATGAACCCCGAAGCTCTGCGCAGGATCATCGGCACGGGGAAAGCAGTAGTCACCGTTCAGGATCACCGGGTCTTTTGTCCCGGGATGGGCAAGATTCTGCCGGGCGGAACGCGGTGTCGACTTCCAATGGCCGACGCCGACTGTTCGATTTGCCTCGAGGATCAGACCTATCGGCAAAAGATGGAGGCCCTGACCACCGAGCGCCTCTTGGCTCTCCGAGGAGCGTCTCTCATTGTTCTTTCCCACTACATGGCCGATGAACTGGCGGCCGTCGGATTGGGTGGCGCCATAGTGATTCCCCCCTGGATCCGGCCGGGGCGGTCGAGGATTGATCCGGGTGGCGCCTTTGTTCTCGCGGGCCGACTTGTCCGCCACAAGGGTGTTCTGGACGGCTGGCGGGCATGGTCAGAGGCAGGGCGCCCTCTGCCCTTGAAGGTCCTGGGTGAGGGTCCTCTGGGGCCAGATCTCGAGGGCGTTGATTTCATGGGCTGGCTGGACCACCGACGGTGCGTGTTCGAGGTCTCCCGGGCACGGGCCCTGCTCTTTCCGTCTTTTTGGCAGGAGCCCTTCGGCCTGTTGGGCATCGAGGCCCTTGCGCAAGGGACCCCGGTGATCGCGGCAGCCAGCGGCGGCATGGAAGACTGGGTCGATGCCGGGTGCATTAGGATCGAACAGGGGGATGTTTCGGGTTTTTCGGGCGCTGTTGCTCGCCTGGCGGCGGACCCCTTGGCGGCTCGATCTCTGGGTGAGGCCGGTAGGGTGATGGTTGGCGAGCGGTTCTGCCGCAGAGTGTTGGCGCCCCGTATCGAGGCTGTATACGAGAGCGTTCCGTAACCTCCAGGGTCGGCCGGGCATACCTCGAGGTGAACAACGAGGAGGATCCAATGCGCTTGATGCCTGCCCTGATCGCCGCTTCAGCCGTCTTGGGAGTCGCTGTGACTACCAATGCCCAGTTTCCAGTAGAGACGGTGGCCGAGCTCTTCGTCTCGTATGACGAGAATATGCGTCGGATCGACATGGCCGATGCCATCGACGGTCGGCCTCTTGTTTTCTGGGCGACCTCAGCCACGTGACAGCCGGGATTTCTCAACCTCCAGGTCATGGAGGATCATGTGCAGAACTTCGGACAAAGCGTCAGCTTCCTCTATAACTACATCAGGGAGGCGCACCCGAATCCGGATACGGCGCCTTGCGGGCCTACCGAGGACCTCGGTTGGAATCACCCCTCCTGGAACACCACCTCGATCGAAGAGAGGGCTCAACGGGCCAGGTGGCTGAAGACCGATTTCAATCTGACCTACCCCTTCATCATGGACAATATGAACAACGAAATGATGGCGTTCTACCGGGGAAGCCGCTTTTACTCGGGCTGGGTCATCGATTGCGACGATTTCATATTGAGCGAGGAGACCTGGGGTTGGGCAACGCCGGAGACGCAGTGGTGTGGATTGCGGCTGGCGGACAACGATGATTTGATCGCGCAGCTGACCCAGTACTTGTTTCAGCCACCCTTGTGTTTCGACGATGGACCGCCGAAACGAGTCACCAGGGTCATCCCCGCCGTGTCCCGAGTCGACGGTTTTAATAACACCGTCTGGCGCAGCGATGTCGTTTTGGCCAATCCCCACGAGACGGCGCTGGATATTGAGCTGACGCTCCGTGGTTTGGGAGAGGACCTGCCCATCGGCCACATCACCCTGGACGCCGGCTCTTCGATTGCCTTGCCGGACGTCGTGGATACGATGTTCGAGACCGAAGGCACGGGCTCGTTGTGGATTGAGGCCGATCGGAGCGTTATCGCCACGGCGCGGATCGCCAATCAGGGCCCGGACGGCGCCTTCGGGCAAATGGTCCGCGGGCTACCGCCGGGGCATGCCGTCGCGCTGCCGATGGCGGGCCACCTCTTCCCTTTGGAGGAAAGCAGTCGGCAAAGAACCAATATCGGTTTGACCAATGTTGCCGACGGTGTTTCGGAAGTTCAGCTCCGGTTTTTCGACGGAGAGGGGCTTGAACTTGGTGCGAGAGAGCTCAGCCTGGGGTCCGGCGAAAATATGCTGCTCACGCGGGCCCTGCGCATGGTGACGTCCGACGATATTGAGGGTGCGAGAGTGGAAATCATGCCCCTGGACGAGGAATCGGCCGTCATTGCCTATGCTTCGGTGGTGGACAATATTTCCGGTGACCCGACATTCATCGAAGCCGCGCCCCATACCTATGCCTGGGACGTTGTCTTGCCGGGAGTGGCAAAGAACTCCGGGGCTGATGACACCCAGTGGCTGTCTGAGGTCGCGCTTGTCAACCGCAATCCCCACGGGGTTCTCGTGGATGCCAACTACCTGCAGCGGGATGGGGGCGGCGCCGTGCCGCCGTCGATTCAGATAACACTGGAAGCTGGTGAGGTCCGTGTCATTCACGATCCCGTAGCTACATTATTCGGTCGGGACGGTTCCGGGGCCATTGTTCTCAACGGCGCCAACGGCATCGCGGCATCCGGCAGGACTTTCAACACCGGCGGTCCCGAGGGGACTTTCGGGCAGCTGGTTTCGGGGATGGATCTCAGCGGTGAGGCCATCCTCCGAAACGAGCTGACGGCTCATTTGATTGGTTTGGAAGAGAGTCCGGACCGGCGGACCAACATCGGCCTGGTCAACCCGGGCTCGGTCGACGCACGAGCCAGAATCCACCTCTTCGATGACGAAGGGAATGAGTTGGGCCTTCATCAGGTCGATGTTCGGGCCGGTGAGTTCATGCAACTGGACCGGATCTTTCGCCTGTTCACCGATGACGACGTTGTAGCGGGACGGGCCGAGATCACCCTGGCGAACGGCGAGGGCCGCCTCGCAGGCTATGCCTCGACGATCGACCTGGGAACCGGTGATCCGGTCTACCAGCCGTTCTGGATCAATCGAAACCGACAGTTCTGAGGGACAAAGATTGAACCGCAAAGACGCCAAGAACGCGAAGAAGGCGCGAAGAGGATAAGAGATAGAAGCACCAGTGCTGTTCCTGACGTTGTGAGGCGTGTTGATTCCCCGAAGAATCCAGGGTCATCGTGAGGAAATAGCGTCAGTTTCAGGCAGTTCGCGGTGGACAGGGTGGACGATCTGGACGTTGTGGACAGTCCACGGCGTCCACTCCGTCCATTTCCACTTCGTCCACCACGTCCACGTTGTCCATTTTCAGGACCTGGTCACGAACTCGACCTTCCAGACCTTCGACCTCTTTGACCTGTGTCTACTGCGGTAACTGAGCCCTGATTTCGTCCAGTGTCTTCCGGACGGTTTCGACCATTTCGGTGATCGGCACCAGCGTTTTTTCTCCACCGCTGCGCAGACTGAGTTCGATATTTCCTTCGGCCAGCCCTCGGGC
>DAOWGJ010000252.1 GCA_030637505.1 Holophagae bacterium | reverse complement strand
ATTCCCTCAAGGGCGACAAATTCGAAATCGGGAGAGCATTGCCCTTGAGGAAAATGACCTCGACGGCCTACGGCTTAGCCGGGAGACTCGATTGCCGACACGCTCCCCGTGGGTTGCCCGGTCAGGCATTCTTCGCAACGACACCGGTTTTGGGAGGACTGCCTGATGAAGAAGGCCTGACCCCGCACGCCCCGTCGGAGAGGGCGCTTGTGTTTCTCGCCATCGGCGACCAAGGCCCCATGCAATTCGTTCGACGAATTGCTACAGGAGTTTCTTCAGATTCGCCGCCAGCGTTGTCTTTCGCACCCGCTCCTTGAATCGCCGCGTCGAGGCCAGGCGGTTGAGGGAGGCGTACTTGTCCAGGCCCTTGCCGTAGAGCAGCGGCATCGCCGCCTGGATGAACTGGTCGAAGTCCTCGCCGTAGGGGTAGTACCACGGCATGGCCTTGTCGTTGCCGGCATCGTGGACGACGTATTTGACGTTGACCAACTCGTGCAGCCCAAAAGACCCGTGGGCACGGCCGATGCCGCTCTCCCCCAGTCCGCCCCAGCTTCCGGTCGCCTCGGCAAAGGCGACGACGTGATCGTTGATCATCACGACGCCGGCTTCCAGATCTCGCTGGAGGCGTTGGGCAGTCTCGCGCGAACGAGTCCAACCGGACGCGGTCAGGCCAAAACGCGAGTCGTTGGCCTTCTCGATACCCTCCTCCAGGGAACTCACCGCCATGATGGGCATGACCGGGCCGAAGGTCTCTTCCGCGATGATCTCCATGCCGTGATCCACATCGACCAGCACGGTCGGAGGGTAGTAAAAGCCTGGACCCTCGGGAAGGACCCCGCCGGTCAGGGCCTTGGCCCCGCGGTCCAGGGCGTCCGCAACCTGTTTGGCGACGATTTCTCGCTGGCCCCGGGTGGTCAACGGTCCCATATCGGTATCCGGTGCGAAGGGATCGCCCACGCGGATCTCCTGCGTCAACTCCACAACCCTCTCGACCAGCGGTTCAAAGATCGATTGGTGGGCATAGACCCTTTCGATCGAGGCGCAGGTCTGGCCGGAGTTGACGAAGGCGCCCCACACCAGGCCGCGCGCCGTGCGCTCGAGGCCGGCATCGGGAGCGACCACAGCAGCATCCTTGCCGCCCAATTCCAACTGCGCCGGGATGATCCTCTCCGCACAGCGGCGTGCAACGTGACGACCAATATCGACCGAGCCGGTGAACAGGACCTTGCACACATCAGGGTGGTCCAGCAGGGCGTCGGTTGCCGAGCCCGGCAGGGCGACGGTATTGAGCACGCCCGGCGGCAGGCCTGCACGGCGGGCCATGTCACCAAGGTACAGGCCCGTCAGGACCGTCGCCGAGGCCGGTTTGAAAACCAGGGTGTTGCCCGCACCCAGGGCCGGCACGATCTCGGCCATCGGAATGCCCACTGGATAGTTCCACGGCGTGATCACCGCCATCACGCCGAGGGGATCAAATCGGTAACCGGCCTTCCAATGGGCAAACAGCAATTGTTCGGGCGCCACCGGCCTGAAGGCCAGCATCTCCTCGAGGTGTTCAGTGAAGTACTTCAACGTATCGAGCCCGGGAAGCACATCGACCAGGCGGGCCTCTGCCACCGGCTTGCCGCCCTCGGCCGAGACCAGACGAGCCAGCTGATCCTGCTCGGCCAGCATGATCTCCATCCAGCGGCCCAGAATGCGCGCCCTTTCAACCACCGGTGTTCGGGACCACTCAGGGTATGCCTCCTTGGCGGCGGCAACGGCGTCGACTGCGCCGTCCTTGTCCAAGGCCGTCACGCGGCCGATCTCGGCTTCGGTCGCCGGATTGATCGAAGTAATGGAGCCAGGGCCTGGAATGTCAATGTTGCGGACAATGCTGTGCTGGAGGATCTTCATTCCTGCATCATACCGCAGTGCGGCATTTGAAGACTGGGATGCTAGGAAGCGAGGATGCTGGGACGCTGGCCAGGGTTGAACGAGTCGAAGCATGCTGTCGCTGTCCCTGATCCAGACGCTGACGCGGTCGCTGACCCTGACGCGGCCCCTTCCCCTGACAACCACCCCGAATTTCAGGAGCGCCCCCCCCCGACGGGACGCGCCACCCATCCATCTGCTTCAGCTGTGTTCACCCTGAGGGAGACTCCAGGTTGAAACTCTTGAATGCGTGCCGGACGAGTTCCTCGAAGCGAGGGTGGTCCTTCACAGTGCTCCACACATCGTGATACAAATGATGAACAGCGAGAATAGGCCAGTCGCTGAACTGATCCACGGACAAGCATCGGTCGAATCCTGTCTCGACCTCCCCCAAAGCAAAATGGACCATCCCAACCGCGAATGCATCCGTGTCCGGGTCGATCCCTTCCAGCACCTGTCGAGCGAGATTCTCGTCATTCAAGGCCACGTGAGTCAGGGCCAGCGTGGCTTCGGCACCCAGCCCGGCCCATTCGACAGTGATATCGGAGAGGGCCGACCTCGCTTCGCTGTACCGTTGCAGTTCGTAAAGAGAAATGCCCTTGAAGAAACCCGCAGTCGTCCACCCTGGCGACAGTTCCGTGACATGATCTGCTTCGGTGACGGCCTTTTCCCACTCCCTGTTCGTCAGAAACGACAGCGACAAGTTGCTCACCGCCTCTGCCGACAGCGGGTTGAGCTCCACGGACCGTTTGGCGCTCACGAGCGCTTCACTGGCCCGGCCCGAGAGGTTCTGCCAATAACTCATCCAGTTGTGGGCATCGGCGTAACTGGGCTTGATCTGGATCGCCAGCTCCGACTGTCGCACCGAGGCCGGACCGTCCTGGATCGTTCCGTAGAACAATCCGAGAGAGGCGTGGGCTTCGGCCGAATCCGGGTCCAGTTCCAGGGCCCGGCAACCGGCATCCTTGGCACGAGACACCAGGTCATCCGGCTTCCCGAAGCCATAACTGACCCTGAGTGTCAGCGCATCGGCAAGTCCGACCCATGCCAGCACGTAGTCGGGGTCTCGCTCGACCGCCTGCTCGAAGAGCTCGACCGCCCGCCGAATCCCACTCTCTGTGCGTTGGTCCAACTGCATCCGACCGAGGGTGTTGAGCCGGTAGGCCTCCAGGTCCTCCGTCTGGAGTTTTCCGACCGGA
Source organism: Holophagae bacterium (assembly GCA_030637505.1). Classification (GTDB taxonomy): domain Bacteria; phylum Acidobacteriota; class Thermoanaerobaculia; order Thermoanaerobaculales; family Sulfomarinibacteraceae; genus DAOWGJ01. The sequence goes on along the minus strand of DAOWGJ010000252.1, from coordinate 2,522 downwards.
AGTTCCTGATCCAGGCCCAGCTTCGAGTGGAGGGACTCAACGATCCTTTGTGTCAACTCGCTCTGTATCGCGAAGAGGGTCTCGGGGGACAACTCGCGATCGTAACGTTCCCCCCAGCGATGGACATCGGCGACGGCATCAATCAGATAGGCCGTCATTCGCACGCGGTTTCCGGCGCTCTGAACCGTTCCGCCGATGACGGTGCCGGCATTCAATTCTCGACCAATCTGGGGCGCGGACTTCCCGGTCTCACGAAAACCCAAGACCGAATTCCGGCTGATAACGGTGAGCCCCGGGACTTTGGAAAGCTCGGTGATGAGGTCGTTGTGAAGACCGAGGGCCAGGAAATCCGCTTCATCTGCCCTGCTCAGGTTTTCAAACGGCAGGACGGCCACCGCACGAGGATCGAGTTCCGGACGTCGCGTCGAATCGACCGAAATGACCTCACCCTCCACCGAATTCGAACCACTCGGGGTCGATTTCGCCATAGCGGAAAGCTGGGCGCCGAGCTCCGCTGCCGACGAAATCCGCGCCTCGGAATCCTTGGCCAGACAGCGCCGGATCAGGTCCGCTAGCTGCCCGGATACCTCAGGCCTCAAGGCACCGAGATCCAGCGGTGGCTCCTTGAGAATCGAAGACATCAAATCAACCGCAGTTTTGCCCTGAAATGGCCTCCGACCACCGATGAGTTCGAACAGCACCACACCGAGCGAGAAGATGTCCGAGCGCTGGTCGAGGGTCCCGGAACGAATTTGTTCGGGGCTCATGTAGGGAATGGTCCCGACGATCTGACCGACCCTCGTATTCTGAGCCATCGTCTCGGTCGACGTGTCTTCGCCGGGTTCGAAGGGGGGCATCTGCCGCTTGGCCAAACCGAAGTCGAGCACCTTCAGAGAGCCTGACGACGTCACCATGATGTTGGCTGGCTTGAGATCACGATGGATGATGCCGTGCTCGTGCGCGGCGGCGAGTGTCTCGGCCAAGGGGATCGCGAGCTCGAAGAAGCGCTCTATCGGAACTCCGCCGGCCGGGATCTCCTTCTCAAGCGTATGTCCCTCTACAAGTTCCATGACAAGGAAACTCGTTGTGGAGGGGCTTTCTCCTGTGCCAGGCGTCTCAACAGTTTCGAGCGAATATGCAGCGACGATGCTGGGATGATTCATCGACGCCAGGATCTTGGCTTCGTGTTTGAACCTCGCCAGCCGCCCGGGATCCCCTGTGAACTCCTCTTGGAGGACTTTAACGGCCACCTCGCGGCCGAGGTTCAGGTCCTCGGCCCGATACACATCCCCCATACCACCCGCACCCAGGCGGCCCGTGATCCTGAAGTGAGCGAGAGTCTGACCAATCATCGGATCATACGGCCGCCATGGTGGCTGTTGCTGAAAGGTGGTTCTTCATCTGCTTAAGCGTTGTCGAGGATGTACGGGATCTGCGCAGCGGTAGTAGGCGCCAACTGCAGGAGGCAACGTAAAACGGCTCGGTGTTCTCTCATGTCGGGCGCCGCCTCCAGGTAGAGCGCAGCCACCAAGTCACGCCAGCGCAGGAGTTCCCTTCGCAGGGCCCTCCGCGGATTGACCGCAACCGTCAGGTCGACCAGGCGCAGTACACGTTCGTACGCAAGGCCTCGGCTCCGTCCGTCATCTTCACCCATGAGTGCGGCCGCCCTGTTCATTTCGTTGGCGATCATCAACAGCTGGTGTTCAGGCGGAAATCGTGCCCATCTCTCCGGCGACAACGAAGCGTGCTGCGTCACTGAAGTGATTCTCCTTCGCCGATCAGAGAAAAGGTGATCTGACGGATTCTCTTGCGAATGCCGGGGTCTTGAACCAGCATGCTCCGGTTGCCCTGAGCGGGTCGGATATTGATCAGTGATGTGTACTCGATGCAGTCGTCGACACCCCGTCCCGGATAGTAGTTCGCGCCCCACAGATCAGCTTGCAGGCTCCCGTCTGAAAGAAGAAGCTCTTCGGCATCGGCATGAAGCTCCCCCCCCACCGCCGCAACGCCCCGATCCAGGTCGACAACGTACTTGACCATGTCCTCGAAGAATGCCGAGGTCAGGCGGGCCAGCTCACGAGGATCAATCCTGCTCGTGACGACGACGATATCCGGAGGTGCCTCGTTCATAATCCCGAGCATACCAGGATCCCGGGAGGGCCGGTTATGCCGAACGCCGAGATTCAGAGCCCGTGGCAGCGTCAGATTCCGGGAACAGCCGGCGCCGCCAGGATAAGGCGGCAAAGGTGTCGTTCAGGGGGTGTCTGACCTGTCATCAATGCACGATCATCATTGTCACACTGCACGGTAACTGAGGTCGACCGCCTCGATGCAATGAGTTCTCGTTCTGTGGAAGGTAGGTCTGCTACCCTTGTAAAAACAGACCGTTGATTTGTAAAAACAGACCGTTGATTAAGGGAGGAAGGCATGACCGGCACAACCGCAATCGGAGGCGAGGAGCGTCACCGCACACCTGTTCATCTGTGGATCGTAGGAGTCTTGTCGCTGCTGTGGAATTCGAT
>DAOWGJ010000176.1 GCA_030637505.1 Holophagae bacterium | reverse complement strand
CGAGAACGGGCCCTGAAGGACCCGACTACAATCTGCGTTCATTCGTTTCTTTATGTAGGCGCATGCTTTAGCTTGCGCGACCACGACCATCCACATTTCGAAAACGCCTCGTCTCAGATGGTCCCAAGGTTCAATAATGGTTTTTTGAGACAGCCTGTGACGCGGACGCGGTTTGCGGTCCCGGCCGCGGACGCCGCCGCGGATGCGGATCGCCGGCACGGCGTATCCACCGACCCCAAAGATCGGCTGATCACCCTCTCGGATGAAGCAAACGCCACGTCATTGCACGAACGCGGTCGAAGAGATCGAGCGCCGTATGTGCTCGGTTCTTGTCGATTACGTTGGCATGAATGAGGAGCCTCAGGTGGCTGTCGACCTCTTTGGCTGAGCCGTACGCGATTCGCCAGTGATGCATTCGATCCCGCCCAACGCGGCCATGACCTTCAGAGAGATTTGCAGGTACCGAAGATGCAGACCGAATGACCTGATCGGCGATCGATTTCAGTGGCGCCGGAACCCGAGTGACCAGTGAGATTGCGATCCCGGCGGCTTCGAGAGCTACCGAGTGGACGTCGAGTGTGTTGCTGGGGAGCGCGTTGGACATGATTTCCTCCTGTTCGTTCATGTGGCCACAAAAGCTGGTGGCGACAACCGTTGTCAGGGGTCGCGCAGCGACCGGCCGAAGGCCGGCTTGCCCTTGACCACGGCTGGCCCACCAGCTATCCAGCCATCATTCAATGAACGAACAGGAGGAAATTATGTAACGGGTCACCGCTAGACCCGCCGCGGTCCCGGCTTACGGATGCGGTCCACGGACGCCGTCGCCGTCCCGGACGCGGATGCGGTCGCCGTCGCGGTCGCCGTCGCGGTCGCCGCCGCGGTCCCGGGTTACGGATGCGGTCCACGGACGCCGTCGCCGTCCCGGACGCGGATGCGGTCGCCGTCGCGGTCGCCGCCGCGGTCGCCGCCGCGGTCGCCGCCGCGGTCGCCGCCGCGGTTGACGGACGCGGATCACCGTCGCGGTCTCCTGACGCTGCCCCAGAGCCGGCGACGATGCTACGATCGCGCCCTACGGAGGGCGAATATTATGGAAGTACAAGGGCACGGGGACCGGACCACTCTTCAATGGACCAGAAAATCATCGCTGAGATGGATTGCGGCAGCAATGCCGGTTCTGATCTTGGTGGCATCGACCCTGCCTGCATTCTCCCAGGAACCGGTTGAGGCCGGCGCTGAGCACGCGATCACCGTTCCGGCTGAATTCAGCAGCGCTCACGCGACAATGACAACCTTTCTCGGAGCCTTCTATGCCGAAGGGGGTCCCGACCTCGACCAAGCCGCCTCCTGCCTTGATTTGTCCACATTGCCACCCTCGACTCGGTCCGGACGCGGACGGGAGCTGGCGGCCCAACTCAAAGACGTGCTTGACCGAACCACGCTGATCGACGTCGACCAGATCAGCCCGGAGGCGACGGGCCCCGCGTGGGTGCTTCCGGTCCACGAGGACCTCCGCATCATCCTGGATCGCCAAGAAGACCATCGGTGGCTCTTCACACCTGACACCGTAGAAGCTCTGGGCCACATGCAGGCTGAAGTCGAAACCCAGGCCGTTGTCGAGGGCGTCGCCGAGACCGTCGGTATCATTTCGACCGCCCAGTGGCTACGGACCAAGGCGCCACCGTCTCTGCGAGGCCGAGCCCTCTCCCTCGAGGGGTGGCAATGGATCGGTCTCCTGCTCCTGATCCTGATCGGCGTCGCCGCCAATCGCCTGGTCGTCGCCATCCTCCAGGGGCCGGTCATGGCCGGACTTCGCCGATGGGCCCACGAGGTCGATTCCGAACTCGTTCATCGATCCCTCAAACCGATGGGCGCCCTGGCCATGGTCCTCGTCTGGTGGTTCGGCATCGCCCGGCTTGGCCTGCCGCTGGGCGCTCTGCGCTGGTACGCGACCCTGGCCGAGGTTGTCCTGATCTTCACAGCCTCACTGACCGCCTACCGGCTGGTCAACGTCCTCGGAGATGTTCTGGACAAGAGGGCCCGGCAGACAACGAGCCGGTATGACGATCTGCTGGCCCCAATGATCGGCACGACACTCAAAGTGCTGGTATTCGTCGTGGCCTTCGTCATTCTGGCCGATTCCTTCGAACGCGACCTCACCGGGCTGCTTGCCGGTCTCGGCATCGGTGGTCTGGCTTTTGCCCTGGCCGCCCAAGACACCCTGGGGAACCTCTTCGGTTCCTTGACCGTCCTTCTGGACCGGCCGTTTCAGGTTGGTGACTGGGTCGTCGTCGGCTCGGTCGAGGGCACCGTCGAAGAGGTCGGTTTCCGATCCACTCGAATCCGCACCTTTTACAACTCCAAGATCACACTGCCCAACTCGCAACTGACCAGCGCCTCGGTCGACAACCTCGGCGACCGAAAGTACCGACGATGGAGCACCCGCTTGGGGCTGGCCTATGACACACCGCCGGAGAAAATCGACGCCTTCTGCGAGGGCGTCAAGGAGATCATCCTCCGCCACCCCCACACTCGGAAGGACTATTTCCACGTCGCCCTCAACGAGTTTGGACCGTCGGCCCTGGAGATCATGCTCTACGTTTTTTTCGTCACGCCCGACTGGGCGGAGGAGTTGAAAGAGCGTCATCGCCTGGCGATCGACATCGTCCGTCTTGCCAAAGAACTGGGCGTCGAGTTTGCATTCCCCACCCAGACGCTCTATATGCGACAGGAACCCTGGCCGCCGGCTGCAGCCGTGCCCGCAGAGAATTTCGCCGCCGGCAGTAGCAAACTCCAGGAAGAAGCCCGGCATACCGCGCAGCGTCTGACTCAACACTTCGACAACAATTCCGGAGGGACCACCTGATGGCACAGGTTCTCGGTATCGGCGGCGTCTTTTTCAAGAGCAACGACCCCAAGGCCCTCGGCGAGTGGTACCACCGGTGGCTCGGCGTTCCGGTCGAGCACCCCTGGGGAGCGAGTTTCAATCCGCAGGCCCTTCCCCCGGGAGCGTTGGGAGTCTGGAATCCCTTTGATCATTCGACGACGTATTTTGAACCTTCGAGCCGGGATTTCATGTTCAATCTGATAGTCGATGACCTCGGCGGCGCTCTGGCCCAGGTTGTCGAGGGCGGCGCAACACCGGTCGGAGAGATCGAAGAGAGCGAATTCGGGTGCTTCGGCTGGTTCATCGACCCCGAGGGCAACAAGGTCGAATTGTGGCAGCCGCCGGTTCCGACCGGGGCCGAATCTGACGTCTCAGACGGATAGGACTTCAACCGGTCCCCGGTCAGCGTCTTTTTAGCGGCGTCATCTTCTTGGCAAAACCGAGAATGCATCCGAGGGCCACGGCGAGAAGGGCGGCACAGACAACCCGGAACTCGGGCGGCAGGGTGAAGGTGAACGTGTGGGCCGGGATCCAGAACCACAGGCACGAAAAGCCGACGATGCGGAACATGTTCTTCCAATCGACGCTGGTGAAGACCTCGACCAGGGGCCAGATGGAAAACAACTGACCCCGCTCGATCAAGGTATCGGTGATGCGGTGGGAGACCATCATCGGAAAGGCAAAGATCAGATTCATGAAGAGGGATTTCCAGAAAGCGCCCGCAAGGGCCGAGTTCTCTCCTGGAATCAGTCCTATGGCCAGAAGTCCATCGACGCCGAACGAAAAAAGAGGGAAAACTGCGGTGAAGACCCAGCCGAGCACACCCCAGACCAGCAGCCGCTGCCACAGCCGGATGCCTGAAAGCCGCCACCTCTCCATCGCAATCCGGGCGCCCAAGAGCTCGCCCATGGTGCCGAGAAGACCAATCTTGAAAAAACCCATCGTGAAGGGAAAGGCCAGGGTGGCTGCGGCAAAGGCAGCTCGCGACTCAGGAAACGAGAGCACCGCGACAACCCCAGCGAGGATCGTTATCCAGATTACTGTGATCAGGCGTTGCATTCGATCTCCTGGGGTTCCGGCTATCGACTTTTCCAGTAGAGGGGTTTTCGGCGTTGGTGTGCGATTGCCAAAATCTGGATCTGCTCCCCAAGTAATCTGTAAACCACCACAT
>DAOWGJ010000254.1 GCA_030637505.1 Holophagae bacterium | reverse complement strand
GGGCGAAGGGACAGAGGGTTACAATGATTCAAAACGTCTTTGTCCTTGGCACGGAAAGTGCAGTTGAGCGCCCCCGGGAGTGATCATGAAGGTGATATTCAGGACCTTTCGAAAAAAATATTCTGCAATACGAACTCTCTGTGCCTTTGCGTTGGCCATCACGTCAGCCGCACCCCAATGGACGGCTGCGGACGAAATAGCCAAGGCCGATCCCCCCGTCGCGCCCGGCGCACAGGCTCAGGAAACGCCGGTTGCTCCATCGGAGAGAATTGCCATGGCCATTGAAGACAGTGATCTCCAGCGATTGGTCCGGGAGGTCATCGAACGGAACCCCCGCCTGGCCTCACTGAGAGCCGAAGCTGCGGCGGCCGCTCAAAAGGCGCCACAAGTCAAGAGCCTCCCGGATCCAACCGTGTCGTTAACCTGGTTTGTCATGAGCCCCCAGACCAGAGTTGGGCCCCAGGACGTGACCATCAGCCTTGCACAGAGATTTCCATGGTTCGGCAAGCTCGACCTCGAAGAGCAAGCCGCCGTTTTCGATGCCACAGCCGCTCAGGCGCGAGTCGAGGCTCTGTCCCTCGAACTGGTAACCCGGGCCCGGACCCTCTACCGAGAGCTGCACTACCTCCGCGCCGAGGGGGCAGTCGTGAGCGAGGACCGGGAAACTCTGGACCGTTTCGAGGAATTGTCCCGGGCGCGTTATGCCGCCGGGACCGGCCTCGGCCAGGCCGTCATCAAGATCCAGGCCGAGATCACCCGGGCCGACAGCCGCCTCCTCGGTATCGAAGACCGCAGGGTTGAGGTTGAATCGGCCGTCAATCGACTGCGCGATGTCCGTGCCTCGACGCCTATCCGACTTGGAACACAATCCCGGGCTTTCACCGGCAATCCAGGGATCGAGAACTTTCGTGCACGAGCGATCGCCGGTCGGCCGGAGATTGTCGGAGCAAACGCCGCAATCAATGCTTCGGCGGCCCGGATCGATATTTACTCAAAGAAGCGAAGTCCTGACGTATTTGTCGGTCTCACCTACGGATTCGTCGGCAAGAGGGACGATGATGCCGGCAGGCTGAATCCTCCACAGGGTAACGGTGATGACATCCTCGGCTTGACCGGTGGCATGACCATCCCACTTTGGAGCGAGAGTCTCCGGGCTGGAGAAGAGGAGGCCGCCCAGTACAAGCTGGCCGCCGAAGAGCGCCGCCGCGCGGTTATCGCCGACATCGAGGGGGCTCTTGGTGACCTCGTCCGGAGAATTCCCCTCCTCCGGGACCAAATCGCGCTCTTTGAACGTGTGCTGATTCCCCAGGCCGAGGAAAGCTTGACCTCGGTCGAAAATGCCTACGCCACGGGAACCGCCGACGCCCTCGACCTCCTCGATGCTGAACGAACTCTGCTTGAGGTACGTCTCGGGCTCGAACGGGTCCGAACGGACCTGGCCGTGGTTCTGGCACGCCTCGAGGGAACGATTGCAGGCCCGCTGGTACAAGACATCATGAACGGAAGTGAATCATGACATATGACGAATTCGACGAAGAGATCGTGACCGAAGAACGCCGAAAGCCCGCGACGGCTCCTGTTTTATTGGTCATCGGCGGTATCATCCTTGGCGCCGTCATCACTCTGGGGATCGTGGCTTTGATCGGGTCTCCCTTTGGGACAGGCGACGAGCATGGCCCCTCGATGGGCGCCGAAGCAGCCACACAGCTCTGGACCTGCGGCATGCACCCCCAGGTCGTCGAAGACGAAGCCGGGTCCTGCCCCATCTGCGGCATGGATCTGGTGCCTCTGCGCGGCAGCGGTATGGAAGAAGAACATGCCCACGATCACCCCGAAGCGGGACAACTTTGGACCTGCGGCATGCACCCCCAGGTAGTCGAGGACGAGGCCGGTTCCTGCCCGATTTGTGGTATGGACTTGGTTCCGCTTCGGGACACCGGCGATCAATCTTCCGGTGGCGGCCCCAAGAGCAAGGGGAAAATCCTCTTCTACCGCAATCCGATGGACCCCAACGTCACCTCGCCGGTACCCCGGAAAGACGACATGGGCATGGACTACGTTCCGGTCTACGCCGAGGATGCCGGTCCCAAGGGTGACGGCGCCACCGTGACCATCAACCCGGTGACGCAGCAGAACATGAACGTCGTTACCGAGAAAGTCTCACGTCGTGACATCAGTCGGCAGATCCGCACCGTTGGGTACCTGGACTATGACCAGGAGCGCATGGTGTCGGTGACGACCAAGTACGAGGGTTTCATCGAGAAGACCTACGTCAACTACATAGGCCAGGAGGTCACGAAAGGGCAACCACTCTTCGAGATCTACTCGCCGGATCTGGTCCAGACCGAACGTGAACTCCTGGCGGCCAAGCGCTACGCCGATCGAATGGCGGGCGCAGGCGCCGAGGTCCAGGAGCGGGCTACGGCTCTGCTCGAGGCCGCTCGTGAACGTCTGGCCTACTGGGACATTTCGCCTGAGCAGATCCGGAGCCTCGAGGCCGACGGAGAGGTGCATCGCACCCTTCAGGTCACGGCGCCGGCTTCCGGCATGGTGATGAAGCGCATGCCGGGCCTCGAAGGCATGGCGGTTCGGCCGGGCATGGAGCTTCTCCACCTTGCCGACATCTCCAGCTTGTGGTTGACGGTCGAGGTTTTCGAGGACCAGTTGCCGTGGATCGATATCGGCAGCACGGCCACCATCAGCCTGACCTACTTCCCGGGCGAAGTCATTACGGGGCGTGTTCGTTTCATCGAGCCCGAGGTGTCCGAAACGACCAGGAGCCTTCAGATGACCCTTCAAATCCCGAATCGACGCTCCCGACTGCGCGTCGGCATGTACGCGACCGTCGTTTTCGAACCGCTCGCCGCCAAAAACGCCATTACCGTGCCCTCAAATGCCGTGCTTCGGACCGGCGAACGCAACGTCGTCATCGTGGCGTTGGGCGAGGGTCGTTTCGCCCCGCGTGAAGTCGTTCTCGGTCCACAGGGTGACGGATTCGTTCAGGTACTCGAAGGACTCTCGGACGGCGCCGAGATCGTCACCTCGGCACAATTCCTGATCGACTCCGAGTCCAATCTCCGCGAGGCCATCCAGAAGATGATCGCCGAAAAGCGTTCCCAGGCGCAGGGGGGTGGGAAATGATCGGCCGCCTTCGAAAACTACAAGATAGCCACAAAAAGGCACAAAAAGGGCAGCCTCGGGGTCACACCGCCACCCTGATGGACGTCGTCCACCGATGGCCAGGAATAAGGGCGGAAATGCCCTCGTTCATGAGCCCAAGCTCACCGGCGTTCTCCACATATAGAGCGACCGCCCCTTCGAGCATGCGGGCGGCATCCTCGACTGAATCACCGCATGAAGTGACCCCGACCTCCGGACACACCGAGACGAAGCCGTCGTTTTCTTCCCAGATGACTGCAGTCAGTTCAAACAGGCGTCCCGGTTCGTTTTTCGTCGCCATCGGTGTTCTCCTGGACAGCACTATATCACCCGGGAGCGCATCATGTTGAACCGCATCATCGAGTGGTCCTTGAGAAACCAGTTCATGGTCATCATCGGCGTCATCTTCGCGATTCTTGCCGGCGTCTGGGCGATGAAGGGCATCCGTTTGGACGCCATCCCCGACCTCTCCGACGTGCAGGTCATCATCTACACCGAGTACCCGGGGCAGGCGCCTCAGGTCGTCGAGGATCAGATCACCTACCCGATGTCCTCCAAGATGCTGGCCGTGCCTTTTGCCAAGGTGGTTCGGGGTTACTCCTTCTTCGGTTTCTCCTTCGTCTACGTCATCTTCGAAGACGGCACCGATCTCTACTGGGCCCGATCGCGGGTCTTGGAGTACCTCAACGGCATGGCGGGTCAGCTCCCGGATGGGGTGACGCCACAGTTGGGTCCCGACGCCACCGGCGTCGGATGGGCGTTCATGTACACCCTCAACTCTCCCAAGCGAAATCTCGCGGACCTTCGCTCCCACCAGGACTGGTACCTCAAATACGGCCTGATGTCCGTCGAAGGCGTTTCGGAGGTCGCGTCCATCGGCGGCTTCGTCCGCCAGTACCAGGTTGAGGTGGACCCGATCCGCATGCGGGCCTTCAACATCCCGCTCTCCAAGATCAAAACGGCCATCAAACGGTCCAACAACGACGTCGGCGGCCGCCTCGTCGAGATGGGAGAACGCGAGTACATGGTCCGCGGCCTGGGCTACGTCAAGGAGGTCAAGGACCTCGAACAGATTCCACTGGGGGTTGGCCCCGGCGGGACGCCCATCTTGCTCCGGGACGTCGCCAACATCACGATCGGCCCGGAGATTCGCCGAGGATTGGCCGAGTGGAACGGAGAGGGCGAGACCGTCGGCGGCATCATCGTCGTACGTTCAGGCGCCGATACTCTGTCGACGATCGCCAGGGTCAAGGAACGCCTCGCCGAGCTCAAGGCGGGGCTGCCGGATGACGTCGAGATTTCTGTTGGCTACGACCGCTCGACATTGATCCACAACTCGATCGAGACACTGACCAAGACCTTGATCGAGGAGTCGATCATCGTCGCCCTGGTCTGCATCATCTTTCTCTTCCACGTTCGCTCGGCATTCGTCGCCATCTTCTCCATCCCGGTAGCGATCCTCCTGGCGTTTGTGGTAATGCGTTTGCAGGGCCTCGGGGCCAACATCATGTCCCTTGGGGGTATCGCCATCTCGATCGGGGTTCTGGTGGACGCTTCGATCATCATGGTGGAAAACGCCCACAAGCACTACGAGGAATGGCGGGGGAAACGTTCCCATTTTGAGATCATCCTCAAGAGTGCGCAAGAAGTCGGTCCGACCCTCTTCTTCTCGTTGCTTGTGATCACGGTCTCCTTCATCCCGGTCTTCACCCTGCAGGCGCAGGAGGGGCGGCTTTTCAAACCGCTGGCTTTCACCAAGACCTATGCGATCGGGCTGTCGTCCCTGGTCGCCATCACGATCATCCCGGTGCTGATGTTCTGGTTGGTACGAGGCAAGATCCATTCGGAGAAGACGCATCCCATGTCCAGAATCCTGCGTTTTCTCTACACTCCGGTGCTCAACTTCGCGCTGCGTTTCCGATGGCTTGTCGTCATCCTGGCCATCGCCATCGTCGCCTCGGTGTGGATTCCCATGCAACACATCGGATCGGAGTTCATGCCGCCCCTGTGGGAGGGTGATCTGCTCTACATGCCGACGACGTTCCCGGGCATTTCGATTACGAAGGCCAAGGAATTGCTGCAGCAAACGGACAAGATCATCAAGACCTTTCCCGAAGTCCAGTCGGTGCTCGGCAAGATCGGGCGGGCGGAGACCGCCACCGACCCGGCGCCGCTCTCGATGATAGAGACCACGATCGTACTCAAAGATCCCAGTGAGTGGCGGGAAGGCATGACCAAGGAGAAACTGATCGACGAGTTGGACCGTGCGATTCAATTTCCAGGGCTCACCAACGCATGGACCATGCCGATCAAGACTCGCATCGACATGCTCTCGACAGGCATCAAGACCCCGGTCGGCATCAAGATCGCCGGACCGGACCTCAATGAACTCGAGCGGATAGGCAAGGAAGTCGAGGCCCTGGTCAAACCCCTGAAGGGCACGTTGTCGGCCTATGCCGAGAGGGTGATGGGCGGAAACTACGTCGATTTTGACATTGATCGCGAGGCGGCGGCCCGCTACGGATTGACCGTCGGTGACATCCAGGACGTGATCACGTCCGCGATCGGTGGCATGAACGTCTCCTGGACGGTTGAGGGCCTGGAACGATACCCCATCAACATCCGATATCCCCGAGAGCTTCGGGATGACGTCGGCGCCCTGGCGGAGATTCTGGTACCGACGCCAACCGGCGCCCAGGTCCCGCTGGGCCAGTTGGGAACCCTGCGGGTTCACCAGGGTCCGCCGGCGATCAAGTCCGAGAACGCTCGCCCCAACGCGTGGGTCTACG
>DAOWGJ010000052.1 GCA_030637505.1 Holophagae bacterium | reverse complement strand
ATTGTCGGTTCTCACAAGGTCAACGGGGTCGCCAAGCTCCACACCGACCTGCTGAAGTCCCGAGTCATCCCGGATTTCGCCGAGACCTGGCCGGAGCGCTTCCTGGCAATTACCAATGGCGTCACACCGCGCCGCTGGCTTCACAGCTGCAATCCTCGTCTGTCGGAGGCCATCACCCGAAAGATCGGGGACGGCTGGATACGGAATCTCGAGCAGCTGCGCGAATTGGCGCCATTCGCCGACGACGCCTCGTTCCAAGAGGAATTCACGGCGATCAAGGCGGCCAACAAGATTGACCTCGCTGACGAGCTCGAACGGCTGTGTGGGACTCGGCCCGACCCCACTTCGCTGTTCGACGTTCAGATCAAACGGTTGCACGAGTACAAGCGCCAACTGCTCAATCTGATGCACGTCATCTCGATGTACCGGAGGATCAAGGCCGATCCAACGATCGACATCGTGCCCCGGACCTTTATTTTCGGCGCCAAGGCAGCGCCCGCCTATCACATGGCCAAGCTGATCATTCGCCTGATCAACGGCGTCGCCGAGGTCGTCAATTCCGATGCCGACGTCGACCGGAGGATTCAGGTCCTTTTCCCCCCTGACTATCGGGTGACGTTGGCGGAACAGATCATTCCGGCCGCCGACCTCAGCCAGCAGATCTCCACAGCCGGAATGGAAGCCTCCGGAACGGGCAACATGAAGCTGGCCCTCAACGGCGCCCTGACCATCGGCACGTTGGACGGCGCCAACGTGGAGATTCGCGACGCCGTCGGCGAGGAGAACATTTTCATCTTCGGGCTGACCGCTGCCGAGGTAGAGGAACACCGTATCAGCGGCGCCAAACAACCCTGGTCGTACTACAGCGCGGACAGCGAATTGGCCGGGGTGATCGACGACCTGAGAGACGGGGCCTTCGCGGGTCCCGAGGCAGGGAAACTCCGCGAAATCTGGTCGTCCTTGATGGAGCACGGCGACCACTATCTCAACCTTGCCGATTTCCGGGCCTACGTCGATACCCAGAGGCGGGTAGACGAGCTTTACCGGAATCCTCAAGGCTGGGCGGCCGCCGCGATTCGCAACGTTGCCGCGATGGGCTATTTCTCGTCAGACCGGGCGATCACGCAATACGCAAAAGAGATCTGGAACCTCAAGCCCGTGCCCATTCGACGCAGCTGAGCCGCAACTCATTTGGCATAACCGCAACGAGGCACAAGAAGAAAAATGTAGGGTGGGCCTTGGCCCACCATCGGGCGCCTTCATTGGTGGGCCAAGGCCCACCCTACAGCTTGAACGAAAAAACTACAGCAAACACCAGAAGTCCTGACCCTCGTGCAGCCCTAAGCCGGTCAGCCGCTCGCGGATCAACTGCCGAGCACCCCTGGACGCCACGGCGGCAACAACAACGGTCCGGTCGTTCAGCAGGTCAGGCAGATTCTCGGGTGCGACCACCGGGGTGCCGCGAACCTGCCGTCCGATCTTTGCCGGATCGATGTCGATCACCGCCTTGATGTCCATACCCTCTTCTTTGAGGTACCGATGAAGGCGCTTACCGTTGGGGCCGGCGCCCCAGAGAATCACCGTCGTCCCCGCGGCAACCGGCCCTCGAGCGAAGAAATGAGCCTTGCACTGGAGAAAAGCATTGGATGAATACCGCGGATCCGTGCGGCTGAGACGGCGCGCGTCATCTCGCCAGAAGAACAGAATCCTGGGGATCTTGGCGAACAGAGAGCCCTGCTCGAAGAGGCGCAACCACAAATCATAGTCCTCCGGCCAACCACGATCGCGATAGCCACCCACCTCCTCGACGGCCCTCTTTCGGAACATGACCGAGGGGTGCGCCACCGGAGACTCGACAAATCGTTCCCGATACATCGCGTCGTGATCGACGAGCGAGTTGAGCCAATCGTCGTAAAGCCTGAAGCCTTGAGCCACCTGGTGGGCCGGAAAGTGCCGAATGAGACAGGAGACAACGGCTACCTCCGGACGTGCTTGGAGCATCTCAGCCTGCAACTCCAGACGCCGGGGATGTGCAATGTCGTCAGCATCCATCCGGGCGACCAGCGGCGCCCTGCACAGGGCCAAACCATCGTTGAGGCTCGGCACCAGGCCGCGGTGCGGCCGCTCGAGGACTCGGAGCCGTCCGTCCGACCTCCCCCACTCCCGGAGGATTTCGATGGAACCATCGATCGAACCGTCATCGACGGCGATCAGTTCAAAGTCGTTGAGAGTCTGCCGTTCCAGGCTTCTCAAACACGCCTGAAGGAATTCTGCGGCATTGAAGACCGGCAGAAGAATGGAAACGCGTGGTTGTGACACCTCAGGAGGATACTTGACCTGAAGTCGGCAATCCCCTTGATTTGCGAGGTCATTGTATCGCCGGCCGCGGCAGAACACGGCGTTCGCCACACGGGAAGCGGCACGTCTCGGCTGTTCGGCTTGTTTCAGCCCGGTCAAGACAGTCCACATGCCTCCCGATCTGCAAGAACGTGATCGGTCGGTGCTCCAGCGGCCTCCAAGATCTCCAAGGCACGTTCGAAGCAACGCCCTGCCTCTTCGGTCTTGCCGAGGGCGGCGTTGGTCAGGGCGAGGCCCCGCAAGATCTCTGCCGTCGCGGGATGGTTCGGGCCGTTGGTATCTTCCCCGACCTCGAGCGCCTTCCGGTAGAAACCCTCGGCAATTTCCAACCGGCCGTTGAGACGGTTGACCTCTCCGAGGTTGTTGAGCACCATCGAGGTATAGGGGTGTTTCCTCCCGAACGCCTTTTCGAAGACGTCCAGGGAACGGTGATACAGCCGCTCTGCCTCCGAGAATTCGTTCTTCTCCTGTTTCAGGATCGCAAGAGAGTTGAGGCCAATTCCAACGAGCGGATGCTCGAGGCCGAGGGAGGTTTCGAAAATCTCCAGAGCTTGTTGGTAAAGCAACTCGGCCTCATCCAACCGACCCTGGTTTTCTGCCAGCCTACCAAGATTGAAGAGGATCTGCGCATACTCGGGATGGTCGGTCCCGACTGCTTTCTCTTTGATGGAAAGCGCCTCCCGGTGGAGCGGCTCCGCCTCCGCATATCGACCCTGTTCATCCAGGATATTCGCGAGATTGGTCAGGAGGGTGCCCAGCAATGGGTGGTCGGCCGGCAATCGATCACGGGCCGTCGACAACGCCCCCATCCAATGATCCTCCGCATCGCTGAATCGACCGGCAGCAACCTCGATTCGGGCCAATTCACTGAGCATTGAAACCTCGGTAAGACTGTCGGCCCCCAGCTTCTCTCGGACGGCCTTCAGTGCCTCGCTCAACTGGCTCCGGGCCAGATCCCGGTTCCCAATGGAGAGCTGAACTCCGGCCGAACGCTGAAGAGTCAGAGCCAAGGCAAGGTACTCGGCCGCAGGCCGTGACCGCCTGATTTCCAGCACCCGTTCAAAAAGGCCGTCCGCGTCCCGATATTCGGCCTGGTTGGCGGCCAGCAATGCCATTTCCTCGAGAACGTCGGCACGATCCATCAATCGATCAGGACCATCGCTCGAAGTAATTCTCAAAGCCTCTTCCAGTCGATCTCCAGCCTCCGCATATCTCGCCTGTCTTCGTTGAATTGCCCCGAGTTTTTGGAGTGCCCGGCCGAGATCCGGATGATCCGGCGAGAGTCGTTCTCTCCGGATTTCCACGGCCTGCTCCAGCATTTCGGCTGCACGATCGAAACGTCCCAATCTCTGATGTATGGAACCCAACACGATCATGAACCGCGCCCGCGCCAGGGGTTGATCCTCAAATCTCTCCTTGATGGTCTCCGCGCCGCGTTCGAGCAGGGCCTCGGCGGTGATGGACTCGCCTCCCTCAGGCTGTGTTTCTTCCTTCAGGGCGAACGGGTCCGAAAGCTCAAAAAGTCGTTCGAGAAAGACCGAGACCTCCCTGGCCTCCGCCAGGGAACGCCTGGCCCGGTCCGCTTCCCGGCTGGCCCGGAACCACTGTATCGTCATGCCAACCGCCAGCAGCGTCATCAAACACATGGTGGCGCTCAGCAATATCCTCCGCCGCCTCTTTCGCGGTGCGTCCAAAATGCCCCGGAGTTGGTCAAGGGCATCTCGGGAGGACGGCCTGTCGGCAGGCGCCAGGCTGGTCAGACGTACCAGAAAGCCTCGAAGGGACGGCGACAAACCAGTCGCAGGCCGAATATCTCCCCAGGCGACCTTCCTCAGGAGAACATCCATCGGGAGATCCGGTTCGAAGGGAGTTTCACCGGTCAGCATCTCCTGGAGGATCAATCCAGTGGAAAAGAGATCAGAGGCCGGTCCGACCTGCTCCCCACGAGCCTGTTCCGGGCTCATGTAGCGGAGAGTTCCCACGAGGAAATGGCGAGAGGTCAAGTTCTCGGTCCGCTCTGCGATCCATTCGGCCGTGACATCCTCGCCCTCTGAGAGAGCTGTGACCCGAGATGCCCCGGGGAAAGCGGAGAGCGCTTCTTCGTCAGTCCTGGCAATCCCGAAATCCAGTACCTTGATGGTGCCGTTCGGCTGCACGATGATGTTCTCAGGCTTGAGATCACGATGAACGATTCCCTGCCGATGAACGGCAACGAGGACCTCGAGCAGCTGGCTTCCGATGTTTAGGGCGTCAGCGTGGTCCAATCCATCGGCCATGGTCTCCCGCAGGCTACGCCCTTCGACCAGCTCGAGGATGAGAACATCACCCTCCGGCCTCTCGAGAAGATCATGAATTTGGCAGATGTTGGGATGTTTGAGCCGAGAGAGCATTCGGGCCTCCCGGAGGAATCGCCGGCGGGTGTCTTGATCAAGACGTCGTTCCGGACGAATGACCTTGAGCGCAACCTTACGCTCGAGGCGAAGGTCAAAGCCGGAGAAAGCCTCCCCCATTCCCCCCGATCCCATAACGCCGGTGACCTGAAT
>DAOWGJ010000157.1 GCA_030637505.1 Holophagae bacterium | reverse complement strand
TGGTCCCCGCACATCGACGGCAAGGCTGGCGCACTTCGGGGCTGGGTCACGCTCTGGCGGTCAGCGGCCTGCATGTCGGCATCGTTTCGGGGACTTTCTGGCTGATCGGAGTCATCATCGGGCTCCGGCCGACGGCTATCCGTTGGGCCCTCCTCCTTGTAGTCCCCAGCTACACGATCCTGGCCGGCGCCGCACCATCGGCCGTTCGAGCCTGCCTGATGGTCTGTCTATACCTGGCGGCTCGCCTCCTGGGGAGGGCCGCCATGCCCCTGGGGACGGTCCTGACTGCCGCCTCGGTGATGCTGCTCGTCAGCCCCGGCCTGATCCTCGACCCCGGGTTTCAGCTGACGGTTGGAGTCACTGCGGCCCTGATCAGATGGGCGCCCCCGCTGACCGAACGGCTTCGAGGACCTCGTTGGCTTCGGGGCGCCGCCGCGATCCCTGTTGTTGCCCAAATTGCCGCGGCGCCGATCGTCGCGGTTCACTTCAAGACCGCGACCCCCCTGGCCGCAGTTGTCAATCTGGCCATCCCCCTGCTCCTGACGCCGGCAATCCCCCTCGCAGTCGCTGCAGTGATCCTCGCGCCGATCTGGCAGGGCGCCGCCGGATGGATCCTGGAGTTGATCCGAGCGTTGACCGATGCACTCTGGGTGATCGGCAGCCTCGGCAGGCACTGGACTCTGATCGTTCCAACCCTGCCGAGTTTTATTCTGCTCCTTCTGGTCGCGGCCGGGCTGCCGGCCCTGCGTTACGACCGTCTGGGACGAGCGGCAGGCGCCGCCTGGATCACTCTGATCCTGGTGTCGCCGATCGGCTGGTTCCTTCATCGGAGCCCGCACGGCGACCGGGCAGAGTTGCTCCCGATCGGAGACGGCTTGGCCCTGACCCTGACCGCCGGCGACCGCACCCTGCTGTTCGATGGTGGGCATTACCGATCAGAGGCCGCTGAGATGCTGGCCGATACCGGATGCAGACACCTGGCAGCGGTCATTGTCTCTCATGGGGATGAAGACCACGCCGGCGGTATCCAACGTGTACTCGAGTCGGCAAAGACCGACCGGTTGGTCATGCCCTCGTGGCTGATGGCGGAGTCGGAAATCGTTCCCATTCTCCGGGCGGCCCGCCACTCGGGCACGCCCATCTCGATGGTGGCTCAGGGCTCGATAGTTCGTTTGGGTCCTTCGAGGCTGGACGTCCTATGGCCGCCGGCCGGCCGCACCAACCTCAGCAACAACGACCGCTCCCTGGTGATCAGAGCGCGGACTCCCTCAGGACCGATCATTCTGACCGGCGACATCGGCGCCGGCATCGAGAGGACCTTGGCCCGCACCTCGAACCTGAAGGGCGATGTCCTGCTGATACCCCACCACGGCAGCGCTTCGTCGACCTCCGGCCGGCTCCTCGATGCCGTCTCGCCATCCTTCGCCCTGATCCCCGCAGGGCAGCGAAACCGGCACCATCATCCTCATCCGACCGTCCTGGACCGGTTGTCTGCCCGGGGAATCTCCTTTGTCTTCCCGGCCCGGGACGGACGGTGCGGCGCCCGACCGGTCGGTAACGGTCGGTGGGAGGCGTATACCGAGGCACAGTGACAACCCCGGCAGTGCCGGGCTTGTCAGCTATCAGCTCGCAGCTCTCAGCTCTCAGCCGTTTACTCCGAACCTGTTCCCTGTGACCTGGACCCTGTAACCTGTGACCCGAGAATCGCTTCGCCTTTCGGAGTAGTAGGAGAGTGAGTGGAGAACCTTCTCATCATCATGGGACCGACCGGGTCGGGCAAGAGCGGACTCGCTGTCGAGGTCGCCGAGCGGCTGGATGGAGAGATCGTCTCGGCCGACGCCTTCGCCGTCTACCAGGGCATGGACATCGGTACCGACAAACCGTCGACCCAGGTCCGCCGCGACGTCCCCCACCACTTGCTTGACATCCTCAACCCCGCCCAGTCATTTTCCGCCGGTGACTTCGTCAGCGCAGCCGACAAGGCGATCAACGGAATTCTCGAGCGCAACCGGGTACCAATGGTGGTCGGGGGCACCCACTTTTACATTCGCGCCCTGCTGTTCGGCCTGTTTCCGTCTCCTCCCCACGACCTCGACCTACGGGCTCGCCTCGAACACGACTGGGACTTGGACAGCCAGGGCGTCTTCCGAAAGCTGGCCGGCCTCGACCCCGAGGCGGCGGCTCTGATCGGACCCGCGGATCGGCAACGGATTCTCCGAGCCCTGGAGGTCCGGGAACTCTCCGGAGAACCAATTTCCGTCCATTGGCGCCGGCACCAGAAAGCCTTTCGTTACAATGCTCTCCTGACCGCGCCCCACCGCATCAGGCCCGACCTCTATGCTAAAATCGACGCCAGAGTCGAGGATATGTTCGCCGGTGGATTGGTTGAGGAGGTGAGAAGGATTCTCGACTCCGGCACACCGGGTGACGCTCATTCATTGAAAGCTATCGGGTATCAAGAGGTCGTCAAGATGCTATCGGGCCAAATACATCGAGAAGAAGCCGTCGAACGGACCAAGAGGTCCAGCAGAAAATTGGCTAAACGGCAAATGACCTGGCTTCGGGGACAGCGGGAAGGACGGCTTCACTGGGTCCCCCCACTGGAACAGGGCGGTGCCGAAACCGTGTGCGATCTCTGGTCGAAATTCCTCGGCGCGACCCCTGGGGCAGAGCCCGAGAATCAAACCGAATTCGAAGAAACAACAACCGATCGTCAACATCGAGGGGACCTTACATGACCAAACCCACAGGCAGCACGATCAACATCCAGGACCCGTTCTTTTATCAACTCCGCAAGGAGGAGCGCATGGTCCACGTCTACTTGACCAGCGGCAAACGTCTGAGCGGCATCCTGCGGCGCTTCGATCGTTTTGCCATCGTTCTGGAGCACCAGGGCCAGGAACAAATTGTGTTCAAACATGCCATCGCCAGCATCTCCGCGATCTCACCTGCCGAGTTGAGGAGTTGAATGACGGTGGGTGATTGCATCGAAATACCGAAGCGAAACCACCCGGGGGCGTCAGCCGTCTTGGGGGTGGTGTTGCTGGTATGTGCCGCATGTCAGACCGGTGGACCCCCTCCGGCAGCAACCTCGGGCACGCAGTTGGCCGTCGCCGTTCCCTCCCCGCTGACCGGACCGGGGCGCGAACCGATCGACACGACCGAGAGAAAGGCCATCGCCAAAGCCTGGGGGAAGCTTCTGTCCGGGAGGTCCGGCGAGGCAGACGCGACCGTAGCCCGATTCACCAGTTCCCAAGCCGAGCTTCTCAGAATCCAGATCAGCCTGGCCGGTGGACCGTCCGTCGAACTTCAGAACCGGCTTGAGACCTTCGTCGAAGAATACCCACAGTTCGCTGCAGGGTGGTTGACCCTCTCGACCGCCGCTGAATCCCTGGGGGACGAGGGGACGGCCCTTCAGGCGGCTCGCCGGAGCTCACGACTATGGGCCTCCGGCCCCTTTGCAGGACGGGCGGATGATCTCCAGTATCGCTGGGTCACCGGCCGAGTCGAGCGAAGCCGCCAATCCCTGGCGGCCGGCCAACCGATGGAGGCCCTGTCGATCGTCGAACAGGCCCTGGCCCTGGATCCCGACAGCCAGCCCGCCATTCTGGCTCGGGCCGAAGCACTGGTGCAACTCCAACAAGGACCGGAGGCCGAGGCCGCCCTCTCCCAATTGGGTGCTCATCCGGAGGCCTTGATTCTGAGGGCCGAAATGGCTTCGGCAAGGGGAAATTGGCAGCACGCGATGGATCTCCTTGGAGCACTGCCTGACGACCACCCCGTCAAGGATCGATCTCTGAGGCGGGCGCAGCTGATGTGGCGAATGTCCATCCTGCCGCCACACGTCCAGGACGCGGTCAACTCTGAGGCCGTAACCCGGGAACAACTGGCCGTGATCCTCACGGCGATGGTCCCGTCCCTGGAGGTCCAGATCGGCGGCACAACGCCCCTGATGACCGATGTCATCGATCTACCTTCCCAAAGGGCCATCCTGACCGCCACACGGCTGGATATCATGTCGGTTGACAGGGTATCCATGCTCTTTCATCCACAGACTGCGGTAACTGGATTTGAATCCCAAACAGCCATCGAAGCGGTCTGCCATATTTCGGGTTTTTCACCCCCGCTATGGTGCGAGGCCGAGAGAGTCCACGATGACGAATGTAACCTGATCAAGGAGCCGGTCAAGGGGATGGATCTGGTCGAGGTCCTCCTCTCCGTCGAGTTGAGGACCGGCACATGAACCGTGACGTGAGTTCCCTTCTCACCAAGGTTGACCTCTTTTCCGAACTGGATCACGAGGAAATGGCCCAGGTGGCCGGCGTTGTCCAGCTACGCTCCCTGGCCAAAGACACGACCATCTTCCACGAGGGCGACCCGGCGGATGCCGTCTACATCGTCGCCAGCGGCAAGGTCAAAATCGTCGTCACTTCGACCGACGGTCGGGACTTTATCTTGACCGTCCTCGGCGCCGGCCAGGTCTTTGGTGAAATGGCCTTGCTGGAGTCGGCGCCGCGATCCGCGGCCGTCATCACCGCCTCACAGGTCGAATTGCTGACGATCCACCGCAAAGACTTCCACCAACTCCTCAGCACGACCCCCAGCATCTCCAGAAAACTCCTGGCCATCTTATCGAAGCGATTGCGCCGGGCAAACTCCAAAATGGAAAGCCTGGCCTATATGGACGTCGCGGGCCGTTTGGCTCGGTTCCTCTTGGATCTGGCACGTGATCACGGCCAGAAACTGGGCAACGGATGGATCGTCGTTCGCAGACCGACCCACGCCGACATCGCCCACTCGATCGGCACCAGTCGCGAGACCGTTTCCCGAATGATCAACGAGTTCGAAGAGAGTTTCGGCCTGGTCAACAAGGGCAAGTTCACGTATATCAGGGAGCACTTGTTGGATTGAAGTCGGAAGCTGGAAGCTGGGAGGTTAGAAAGCTCGGGGGCTGGGATGCCGGCAGGTGTGAAGAAAACACAACTGAACCGCAAAGACGCTAAGAACGCCAAGATAAGAAAAGTGAAAATGGAAATAGAAGAGACCGCGTAGGTTTCATCGACTCAGCTATGCGACTCATGAGATTCGGTATCGAAATTCTAGTAAATAAATTATTACCTTTTCCCCTCTTTGCGTTCCCTTTGCGCCCTTGGCGTCTTTGCGGTTCAACTGCGTTCTCGTCTTGCTTCCTGGCCTTCCAGCTTCCTAGCTTTCTAGCCTTTCCCCCTACATCCTCCGCCCAAGATCCGGTCGGAAGGCATTGACTTGATGCGTCACGGTGAAACTCAAGCCGCCATATGCTTTCTCTACGGCGATGACGTCGAATCGGCAGGGTCGGTCCCACAATCCAAAACGACTGATGTAGGCGGAGGCTGTTCGGGTCAACGCGGCTTGCTTGGGCCGATTGACGGCGCCCAGAGCACCCCCGAATTCCCTGCCCGATCGAGCTTTGACCTCGACGAAGACAACCTCGCCGCGGCGGCTCATCACTAAATCCAACTCACCCGAGGGGCCCCTCCAGTTGCGGTGCCGCAGACGGTAGCCCCGAATGAGCAACCAGATCAGGGCGATCCACTCTCCAAACCGACCGAAAGAGCGGCGCTTCAAGGCAAAGCCTTATTGTGGCTGTCTTCTCGATCTCGCATGCGTCCGCTCTGAGAGCTGACAGCTGAAAGCTATTTCGCCGGCGCCTTGATGATCGGACTGAATCTTTCCCTGACTCCAGCCATCGAGATACTCTCGATGTAGTAGTAGTAGTCCTTGCCTTTTTCAATGTCAAAGTCCTCCCAAAGGTAGGACTGCGGTTCATCGGTGGTTCCGGCGCCGGGAAGCGGGTCATCCGTCATCTTTTCAAATGGACCCTCTTCGTCTTCACTCCGGAAAATGTCGAAGCCGAAGTTTTCAACCTCAGTGGCCGTAGTCCATTTCAATGTGTTCTTCGGCGCCTCCTCTTTCGCCTCGGCTTCGGACACGTCCGGGGCGCCATCGTCTCCCGCCTGGGACCCCGGCGCCGCCACAACAGTCAAACTCCAGGCAATGATCATCACCGCCGCCACAAGGGTCACACATCGTCCAAAATCAATCCGTCTCATTTCTCATCCTTTCCGTCGGCGTCGGTTGCACACTGGCCGCCTTCGCCCCGTCTCTCTTGGCTTCTGCTGTTGCGGACAACACTTTTTCGGACCTCGGTCCATTCCCGGTCATGTTCGGAGGCCGGTCTTCCTCGGCAGCCGGCGGCTCGACATCGGGCGCCAGATTGAGGCTGATCGCAGGGTCTCCCAAAAGGTTATAGGTCTCAACCAACGTCGGACTTCGAAGGCGATGTTTGGCCCGCATCAAGGCTTCACCAATCGTCGCCCCCGGAGTCGAGAGTTCGTCCATGACGATCCGGCCCATATTCGACGACGGGCTGTTGCGCCACGACGCAGCGAAAACGCCGATCGCGCCCTTCCCGGCCAGCCGGAGGAGCTTCTCGCCGATCGAGTCGGCGGTCGGGTGGTCGAAGGGCGCCGAGTAGCAGGTCAGACTGGTGACGAAAGGCAGTTTCTCCGTCGGAGCAAGTGTATCCAGGTGCTCCAGTGTGAAAAGATCATGGTTCTTTTTCAGGTCGGGAGGTCCGGTCCGCCAGATATAACGGCCGCCATGACCGAGGAACTGAACCATCAGCAGCCCTTCGTCGAAGGCTGTGACCATGTCCCGCGTGTGCTCCTCGTTGGCCGCCTCCTCCGGCATGGGATAGATCTTCCGGGTCACGTAACCCCTGTCTTCATAAATCTCTGCCGTCGTATCGCTGGCCCGCTGAAAACCCCTGCTTTCGTTGGTGATGAACAGGAGATTCTTTCGCCATGACCCGATCGGCCCATGATCAGCATAAGCGATCGTTTTTTGGATAACGGCGGCCATCTCGTCCGGCTCGGTGACCGGAATTCTGCCGACCGCCAAATCGGGATAAATGTCATCACCATCAATACAGACCAACCAGTTATCGCTTGCGGCATGGCCCTGCGAGGTCCGATACCCCCACGTCGGTACCAGGTTGCGGTGGTTGATATCGGCCTTGTCCTCATACGACGACGAGGCATTCTTGACGAAGTTGCGGGCCTCGCCCGGCCGAAAGGTCCAATCGGCGTACCGGGAATCGTCGGCGGTCAGGTTCTTGTAGTCCCAGCTGGCATCTCCGGCCAACAATACGAAGCGGGGCCTCGGCTCTTGCCAGTTCTCATAGGCCCACTTGAGAAAATCACGCAGACTTTGGGGGTGCTGGATCCCATGGTTGAATTCATCGTAGATGTCCTCCACGTCAACGACGGCGACGCTGAGCCCCCTCTTTCTGTGGAACTCGGCCAACGGTTGCACGGCATCGAGCAACCGCCGGTGGGTGATCATGATGTAGTCCGTCTGCCGGAAGGCCGTCTTCAAAGCCGAGGGGACATCAGGGACGATTCGATCGGCCCTCCGATACGCGTCACCGATGACCGAGAAGAGGGGCCCCTCGCCTAGGGTGCGACTCTCCAAACGACTGGCGCCATCAACGACCTCAACCCGCTCGGCGCTCGACCCGTAGAGCCACCCGTCGCCGCCCGAGACAACGTCAATGGGAGGATGTTCCCCCTCGCCGTCCGGGCGAACCTCGAACCGGCTCTGGCCTATTTTCAGGCTGGGTTCCCGGAGATATTCCACCTCGATCCAGTTGAGCAACACGACATCGACGAAGAGATCGTCGGACTCAGGGAGCCATCGACGCGGTACCCTGATCTCAAGTTCCAGATCAGTT
Source organism: Holophagae bacterium (assembly GCA_030637505.1). Classification (GTDB taxonomy): domain Bacteria; phylum Acidobacteriota; class Thermoanaerobaculia; order Thermoanaerobaculales; family Sulfomarinibacteraceae; genus DAOWGJ01. Next base: position 10,651 of record DAOWGJ010000157.1, on the reverse strand, counting down.
GCATCACCACCGTCGATGGCGATTTCAAGGTGGTGCGTGAAGGGATCGGTCCCATCCCACAGTGCCGGGGCAACCTCCTTGCCGTTGGCCGTGATCGACACGTGGTGATGGATCAGCCCCTCGGCTTTTCGAGGTTTGGACCATCCTCGAAACCCCAGTCGAACAGCAAGCCGTACCGTAGTCGAGTCCTCGGCCCCGAAGATCTCGTGGAGGTGCTCTCGTGTGTCGTCGCCTGTCGCGCCGACGATTGTCAGGTTCCTGAGGTCAAAGGCGTCCCTGGCGTCCCCTGCGTCCCTGGCGTCCGGAGTACGGTCGCTTTGGATGCCGTCGAGTGCCAGGGTCAGCCTGAACGGCTCGCGGTCGGTCACCGACAGACGAGACCAGTACCAACGCTCTTGGGGCTCGTTCGGACGCTCGGGATAGCGGACCATCACCGTGTCTTCTTCGAATCGACTACTGACGAACAGGTCTCCCGGCCGATCGACGACACCACCACGCCAATCGCCACCGACGTCAATCCCGTGGAGTGGATCGCCGGCCTTCAAATCCAACATGTAGCAGTTGAAACGGGAGAATTCGTCGAGATAGGAATAGTCTCCTTCGAGCCGCCTGCCGACGAAAATGATCCGGTCGCCTGCGCCGAATACGCCGTCGCCACCATCTTCTACCCAGACCGGCACCCGGTCACCTCGACTGGTCATTCCGACACCCGCCGACGGCACCGGCCCGAGTTGGTTTCCCGCCTGGATCAGATCGTCGTACGCTACTGCATAGACGCCACTTTCTTCGATGGAGAGCTTGAATAGTCCGGACCGACCGGCGCCGGGACCTTCGGCCTGATCCGCCGACACTCCCGCCGCAACAAACAGGCTGCCCAGAACGGCCAGTCGCGTGGCGACTGACCGGAAGCAGGCCGTTCGAATCCTCGGTTGTTTCAAGCGGAACTCCTATGTCTCATCGGCTGGAGAGTATACCTGAACGGTCTAGCCCGCACTTCTCACCGGTTTTCGAGGCGAAAGGCTCAAGACGCAATGAGGTTCGGTGATCTCGCAAGATGAATAAGCGAAGGCGTACTTGCGGTCCGTTGAGCGAGTGAATCGAGAAAGCACCGAAGATCGTTGTGTATTGCGCCTTGCAGCCGGACACTGGTGAGAAGTGCGGGCTAGTGTACTGCGTCTGAATGTCCTGCCATCAGTTTGCGAGACATCCGCGCCGCTGGCAAGACAAGACGACGCAGTCGTAGTTTGACTACTTCAAGGAGGAGTAACGCAGCCAGCGGTGTGGAGGACCGCCAAGAGGTGGTAGAGACTTTAGACGCAGTTCACTGGGAGAGCCGACACCGAGGAGGGGCCTCTCGGAATCCGGCGGCTCTCAGAACGCCAGGAACAACAGGACCGCACTGAGCAAGCCGGCCACGGCAATCCGACCTTTGAAACTGCCCAAAGGGACACAACCCGCGAGCCCGGCTTCGAACCACGCGACTGTAGCCGCCGATCCGAGAAAGAACACCGGCAGAAACTGGATTCGATACCGGCTCTTGACGTGGAGGACAAGGAACAGGGCCAGGTTGTACAAGAGAAACAGCAGCAGAACTCGAGGCCAGCGCCGCCCGGCAAAAGGCCAGACCAAGAAACCCAGGGGCGCGGTCAACAGCAGGAGGGCGTAGGCCCCATAGGCCCCAGCGCGGACGGTGATCGCGGCCCTAGGACCCAACGAGCAGAAACCTGCTCCCTGCTTCACCGCGACGCCTCCCGGAACCTGATCGGTCAGATAGCAATCCTTGTCGAACAGCCGGAAATACTGTCGTTGAAACTGAGTCCGCAACACCGGCCCCAGCCCCCGTTCTCGAATCAACTGCCAACTCCGGCGGCGCAGTTGAGCGTTTCGGGCGGCAAAAGGCAACTCCGAGGCCATGTATTCAAGATATGCCTCCGCTACCAGCCCGTCTTTGAAGTTCCTCATCCCTCGATCGTTGAGCCCCACCCATAAATTGAACGCAGACGAATCGGCGATCACGGGCATGCCGATCCGCCGGTATTGAAGACCAATCACCGGTCCGGTGACGATTGCGACCGCTGCCACGAAAACGGTGATGCGGAGCACCCGCCGAGGTCCACGGTCTCCGATGAAAGCCGCCCCGAGCAGCACCGGAACGAACGGACCCAGGAGGCTCTTGGTCAGAAGAGCCAAGCCCAGGGAGATTCCCCCAAGGGTCAGCCACAAGGTACTTTCCCGCCGGACGGCCAGAATCCAGAGAACGGCCAACGCCAAAACCAGATGCAGCACCTCGGGCCACAGGAATCGGCCGTAGGCTGCCAGCGGAGGAAAACCGGCCATCATCAGGAACGCGGCCAAGCCCGCATTTCGGGCGCCGGTCCAGCGGAGAACCAGATCCCCGAATATCGCGGCGGCAATGAAAAGCAAGAGCGTTTGCACCACGAAAATTCCAGCTGGATCATGACCCGAAACGGCAAGAATTCCGGCCAGAAACCGAGGATAAAGGGGCGGCCACAAGGGAGCCGGCCACCACGAGGGATTGCCCTGAAGTACGGCCAGAGCCGACTCAAAGTAGGTCTTCTCGTCACCCCAAAAACCCCTGGGGCCGCCAAGCCGAGCGACCGCCGCAAGGGCGAGATGAACGCCCACGGCTCCCAGGCCAGCCACCATTAACGAGACCCTTTGATTCATAGTCCGGCCACTGTAGCAGCAATCAGCTCTCAGCCGTCAGGGCGAGCCGCAAAGAGAGCAACAATACAAAAGGCCGGCGCAGTGCGCCGGCCTCGGGGTATTTAAAACACCAGAAAATCAGCCGTCGTCACCAATCGCTTCGACCGGGCAGGCATCCAATGCTTCCTGGCACTGCTCCTCTTCCTCGTCATTCCCAGGCTGCTTAAAGACAAAGGAAAACCCCTCGTCTTCGTTTGCCTGAAAATTGTCGGGCGCCGTGGTGCGGCACACATCACAATCAATACAACTCGAGTCAACGTAGTATTTTCCGCCGACGCTGCCTTCTACTTTGTCATCCATGTCAGCCATATTTTTCAGTCTCCTTTCGCGGGAGATTTTCACCCCCGGTTTTCACCTCGAGCGAATGCTACCACACACTGGGAATCTCAAGGACCCTCCGGCTGGTCCCTCCCACCTTGGGCTCATCCCCACCGCCATCGTCAGTCGGCCACATGCAGTCGATGTTGTAGGGAAACTCAAACGTCGGTTCGTAGGTCGTCGGGTCGTTGCTCCCGTTGTCGATCAGCGACCCATAGGTCGTGAATGTCGGGTGGGGGTCGGTGCCCGTCGTGCTCCACTGGTCAATGCTGATGTTGAATCGAGCCTGAGGGATATCGGTCATGCCGAAGACACTGCTGAAAATCTGAAAATATTGGACATGAGCCAACGGGGGAACAGACACTGTCAGGGCGATCGGCAACTCCAAATCGTTGAGATACGGCTGGCCGTCGGGTTGAATCGGTTCGATCCTCATGATCAACGTCGTTTGTCGATCTGAGGTATTGACGATTCCGAGGTTATAGCGAAATTCTTCGTCCTCCCTCGCGCCGTCAAGAACCAGGTAGCTGAAGTCCCCCTGTTCGCTGACAAAGGCGGAGTCCGCCAGGTTGTACCAGGGGACCCCGTTGAGCAGCTGGCCGTAGGTCACCTCGCTCTCGAGAAACTCACCGTCGTTCTCCGGATCCGGCTCCCACAATGTTGCCGTATTGAACGTCCTGGAGCTGACCGACATATTCCGGAATTCCCGAGAACCGTCATCTTCCAACGAATCGGCCAGATAAGAGAAGACAACCAGGGCCCCCTGCCCGTTCAAACCGCTGTTGTCCGGCCAGTAGGCCTCGACCACATCCTCAAGAACGATGGACCCGCCAGGCGGAATGTCCGCCAGACGTTCGTCGATGATGCCAAAGCTGTCGGCCTCACGACCCCCGACCCACAGGGTCCTGTCGTTGAATACAAATGAGTTGTTCCTCAGGCCCGAAGGCAGAAAGACCATGGCCACGTCTATTGAATCCTCGGATTCGACGTTCGAGATCATCACATCTGACGCCCAAACACTGTCATTGGCCCCCGTGGTGTGGGCAACGACCGGAACATAAATTAGATCGGCGACGCGAAAGCCGGCGTGCGCCGTCGCACACCCCATCGCCATCATCACACCCAGGATCGTTACCGGAATTCGGGACTGCATTTCAAGACCTCCAGAAATATCACGGCCCGATTGCGACCGTTGATCGGCTCATCTTGCCATCTTCCATCGAGAGGGGCAAGATCACCCGGGCCTCGAAGCCCGGGGGATTCAGATTTTCAAGAACCAGGCGCCCGTTGTGAGCAACGATCACACGCTCGGCAATCGCCAGGCCCAGGCCCGATCCGCCCCTCTTTTTGGTGAAGAAGGCGTCTCGAATCCGGTCGAGTTCCTCCTCGGGGACACCATCGCCAAGATCCCGTACGGCAACCTCGGCTTGATTCTCCGATCTTTCCACGGTCAAATTCACCAACCGCCGATCGGTATCAAGCCTCTCCACAGCCTGGACGCCGTTGAGCACCAAATTCATCAGGACCTGCCGCAACTGACCGGGATCGCCCTTGACGATAATCTCCTCCGAGGCGGCCTTGAGTCGAAGACCTACCCCTCGCTCCAGGCTCTCCGCAGCGAGAAAATCTCGAACCCCGATAACGAGGTCGACCAGGTCAACATCCTCGAACATCACATCAGACGGACGGGCGTAGGTCAGAAAATCACTGACAAGCCGCCCCAGTCGATTGACCTCGTTCCGGGTGTCGGCCAGGGAGACCGCGGCGTTCTCCGCAATTTCGCTCTGCAGATCCTCCTCCACCAACTCCAGATTGAGGTTGATTGAGTTCAATGGATTCCGGATCTCATGGGCCAGATTGGCGGCCAGAGTGCCCAGGGTCGCCATCTCCCGCTCATGCCGGTTTCTTGCCTCAAGCTTGCGGTTTCGTTGGATCAGCACCCAGATCAGGCCGAAGGCGACGACCAGGGTCAGGAAGGTCAGGCCTGCTGCGACGACCGTCCTGCCCAGAAGCTCTCTTCGTAAACGTGAAACACGCTCGCCCAACTGATTACGGCTGAGGTGCAAGACAACCTGGCCGACCTGGCCGATAGGCTCGACGATGCGAAAGGGGTTTTCGATCTCGGTCACCTGCCGGTCGCTGATGCCACCTTTGATTGCAAGATGATCGATCTCTCCCTCGGGAATAACTTCGGTTGACGTGAACTCCGATGTAAAAATCAGGTCCCCGTCCTTGTCGAAGACCTCCACGAATTCGACCATACGGCGTTGAGCCACGCCGTCCAAGGTTCTGAAGAGTTCCTCACGAGTCCGACTCACGCCCTCGAGATCAACCGCAAGGACTTCACCGTCTTCCAGCTGTTCAGCAATCCTCTGGGCGTCTTGCCGAGAGTTGAGAAGGAGATCCTCCAGGTACCGCTGGGACAAGGATCCGGCAATCAGGTGTCCGAAGACGAAGATAATTGCCAAAACCAAAATGGCGAACGCCACGGTTGCAACTGCGTACCGCCTCCGAAACGGATCTGGTGCATGGCCGGTGGTGTTTCGATCGCTCACGAACCGGCCGTCAGACCAGCCCATCCGTCCCGCTCGAACGAACGGGACCACCGGGCCCGGCAGGCTGGAAAACGCAAAGAACTCATCATCCTCGAGACGGCACGCAACAAGCCGACGTCAGCCCAGACTCGGTGCAACGATCATGCCAAAATTGTCTTCGCCGTCCTAGCCCAACCTTTTCACCGGTTTTCGAAGCGAAAGGCGAAAAACGCAATGAGGTTCGGTGATCTCGCAAGATGAGTGAGCGAAGGCGTACTTGCGGTCCGTTGAGCGAGCGAATCGAGAAATCGCCGAAAATCGTTGTGTTTTGCGCCTTGCAGCCGGACATTGGTGAGAAGGTCGGGCTAGTGCCGGGGACGCCGAAACGGCACAATTCACACGCCACACGCTGTCCGAAGGTCGCCAATCCGGTCGGTGCGCTCCCAGGTGAATTCGGGCTCGTTCCGGCCGAAGTGCCCAAAAGCCGCAGTTTTCCTGTAGATCGGACGCAGCAGATCCAGCTCAGTGATGATGCCGCGGGGGGTCAGGTCGAACACCTCACGGATGGCCTGAGTCAGCCGATCGTCCTCGACCTCGCCCGTTCCAAAGGCATCTACCATCACCGACACCGGTTCGACGACGCCGATCGCGTAGGCGAACTGAACCTCACACCGCGTTGCCAGGCCTGCGGCGACAATATTCTTCGCGACATGACGTGCCCGGTAAGACGCCGACCGATCGACCTTGGAGGGGTCTTTCCCCGAAAAGGCGCCACCGCCATGAGAGCCCACACCCCCGTAGGTGTCGACGATGATCTTTCGCCCGGTCAATCCACAGTCGCCTTGCGGCCCCCCTGTAACAAACCGGCCAGTCGGATTGATGTAATAGTTGGTCCGCTCGTCAACCAGATCAGCTGGAATCACCGGATCGATGATCTTGGACCGAACATCCGAGCGGAGGTCGGCGATGTCGATGTCTTCAGAATGCTGACACGAAATGACGACGGCATCGATACGAGTTGGGCGTCCATCCCGGTATTCCACCGAAACCTGACTCTTACCGTCAGGCCGGAGCCAGTCCAGCACCCCATTGCGTCTGGCGTGACTGAGCTGCCGGGTCAAGGCGTGCGCCATCTGAATCGGCATCGGCATCAGCTCTGGTGTCTCGTCACAGGCGAAACCGAACATCAAACCCTGGTCGCCCGCACCACCCGTATCGACACCTTGGGCGATATCCCCTGACTGGGGGTCAATCGACGAAATGACGGCGCACGTCTCGTAGTCGAACCCAAACTTGGCTCTGGTGTATCCGATGTCCCTGATCGTTTCCCGAACCAACTGAGGAAACTCGACATAGGATTCGGTGGAGATCTCGCCGGCGATAAAGGCCATGCCGGTCGTCACCATCGTCTCGCAAGCCACTCGTCCGTTGGGGTCCTGCGCCAACACTGCATCCAAAACGGCGTCAGAGATCTGATCAGCAATCTTGTCCGGATGCCCCTCAGTCACGCTTTCCGATGTAAACACATGATTTCCGTTTGGTGCCATGGCCGAACCACCTCCTCGTGGAAGGAGGAAAACTAGCACTCAAACTACTGCCGGTCAAACCAACCCGGCGAAACCGGAACCAAAAGCCGCCTTCCCGTCCCGCCGGCTAGGTTTCAGCTATCAGCTATCAGTCGGACGGTGTTCTCGATGAGTCCCGATCGGAATCAGTAGTGCATCTCCCTGCGAAGCAATCATTACCGATGGAATGGCAAGCGCAGGCTGAAAGCTGATAGCTGATAGCCCGACTTATCCTCAGTTTTGCTCCGTTTTTTCGAAGCAGTTCGAGGATAAGTCGCCAGTGTACTGCGTCTGAAGTTGCTTCCATCAGTTTGCGAGGCATCCGCGCCGGTGGCAAGACGCGACGACGCAGTCGTAGTTTGACTACTTCAAGGAGGAGTAACGCAGCCACCGGTGTGGAGGACCGCCAAGAGGTGGTAGAGACTTTAGACGAACTACACTAGTTCGCCTGAAGATGGCCGGCGAGACCGTCGACCCGTGAGGTGACGTCACGAAAATCCGGGTTCTCCAGCTTGACCTCCTCGAAGAACTCGGCCGCGCCACCGTAGTCACCCGAGCCTTCCAGGCAGTTTGCCAGTTCGTACTTGAGTGCGAGGATCGTCTCGGCCGACAGTGCCGGCCCTTGAAGGGCCCGCTGATACCAACCTGCCGCCTGGTCCCACATGCCCTGTTCGATATAGCACACACCTATCATCGAACAACACTCGACATAGAAATCAGGGTCTTTCGACGCAATCTGGAATTCACGAATCCCCTCGGGCAGCAGCCCCATCTCCTTGTAGGCAATGCCGAGATTGAAATGCGTATCTGCGTCCTCTTCCGAAAGCTGCTCCGCGACGCCTTTTTGAAACTCACGGAAGACATCCTCAAGGTCGACCTCACCCTCACCGGGGCCGGCTGCCTTCTCGACGATGGCGTCCTCGGCCGCCATCTCCTCTTCCAACTCGGCCGCCAGGTCGACGTATGCTTCCACTTCATCAACAAAGAGGTCCGCCGATTCCTCTCCAACCTGCGGCACCTCCTCCATCAAGAACCCCTTGGCCTTGAGTTCCAGGCGTCGCTCCGCCACCTCGGGACTCTCCGGATATTCAGATTCCAACCGCCTCATGAGGCGGGTCGCATCCTCATAAAAAGAGTGTTCCAAGAAGGAGTCCATCTGCTGAAGATCACTGGCGGGGGGGCCTGCAATCCGGTCGGTCGCTCCGTCGAGGACGTCATCGACCGAGAGCCCCTCGGGCGGATCGTCCGCCTCCGGCACCGGCAGGTCTTCCATCGGACCACTGCCCTTGACCGCCTGATCGAGGCCATCGAGGATATCGAGCGCTGCCGTGGGTTGAATCGGAACGGGCGCGCCGACCTCCTGGGTTTGGAGGATGTCGATCGCCGGGTCGTCGCCGGCTTCGGTCAACGGTTCGGCCGCGCCGGGGCTCTCGAAATCGATGCCATTCTCTACGGTTTCCAGTTCACGGGGCTCAAAACTGTCGAGGTCGACCTTTTCCATTTCGATCGACTCGATTTCCTCGTCTGACTCGACAGGGGCCGCGGCAGCTTCAAAAGCATCGACCGGCGCCATTTCGGAGAACTCCAAGCTCTGGTCTATCTCCAATGCCCCCAGCTCGACCTCCTCAAGGATCTCGACCTGAACCAGCTCTCCGACCTCCCCGTCGTCTACCTCGACCGGCTGCACTTCGACACCACCAGGTCCTACCAGGCCCGGCAGGGCGCGTTCCAGCCTCTCCAATGCCTCGTTGTCACCCTGGGTCGAATATGTTTCGACCAACGGCCCGACCTCACGAGCGGCCAGATCTGTTCGGCCGGCCTCGAGAGCGAGAGACACCAACTTCTCTCGAACCTCCTGGTTCTCCGGGAAGAAGTGGACAATTGTCTCCAAGTGGTTCAGAGCCTTGTCGACCAATCCGTATTTGGCAAAAACTTTGGCCTCGGCCAGACGTTCGAGGGGATCGAAATCGGGCGCCTCGCCCGAATCCTTGGAGACCACAGGCACAGCAATTTCTTCGGAGCCCAACGTTTCGTCAGGTGTCTCGAGCTCAACAGCATCGAACTCGTCGGCATCGATCTCCAACACATCTTCGATCGGACCGTCACCAACTGATTCCTGTTTCGGCGGCCCACTCGCCGCCGGCTGTTCAGCCGTCTGGTCGGCGCCGGCAATGTCAACACCCAGATCACTCAGTCGATCCAGGAACAACTTGTTGCCCGAGTCTTCTCTGATGAGATCCGCATAGACCCGACGAGCGTCGTCACGCTCCCCTTCTTGGAAATAACCGTCGGCAAGGGCCGCCTTGAGAGTGAAGATCATTTCCTTGTCATCACTCGGGGAGAGGGCTTGAATCCCCAATTTCAGGATGTCTCGGTCGGTCGGCAGAGCCTTGACCAGCCATCGGAAAATTTCCTCAGACCCGGGACGATCGCCCCCATCCAGCCTGCGGGTAGCGATCGGGAGGAGGAGTTCTCGCCCGCGATCCACGTCACCGACTCCGAGATGAGCACGCCCAGCCAGCAACACCACTTCCCCATCGTCCGGATGGGTCTTCAACAGGGCCTGTGCCCGATCCAGGGCGACTCCGGTCTCGCCGGCCGCCAGGGCAACCCTGAGATCGAGGATTCCGATGGCTGTGCTCTCCGGTGAGCGCTTTTGTGCTTCGATCAGAAACTCACGGGCCGCGGCGATGTTGCCGCCGTCGACCAGGGCCTCGCAGATCGGCAGCAGAAATTCCCCAGACGGGGGGTCCTGGTCCAGAGCATGCCGGTAGAGCCGCTCGGCTTCCTCAACCTTGCCCCGATCCAGCAACATCGTTCCCAAACGATGGTAGACGTCGATCGCCTCCTCGCCATTGCCCTTTCGGAACAAAAAGTCGGCGAGTCGGAGGTGGGCCATGTGGTTTTCGGGATCGATCTGGACCAGCTTCCTCTGAATCTGGATAGCATTGTCGAGATCGTCATTCTTGAGATACCAGTCGGCCAAGACGGCGAACTGATCCTTGGCCTCGACCACGAGCCCCTGCTGAATGTAAAGATCGGCCAACCGCTCGAAGACCTCGACATAATCGGGGGCCAGCCGATTGATCTTTTTATAGATGGCGATGGCTTTGTTGGCAAATCCGTCTGCGGCAAAGCTGTCGGCTATCTTTTCGTAGAGTTCGACGGCTCGGTCAACTTGGCCGATCCGGTTATGAAGGTCCCCAATCCGATTGATGGTATTGACGTCGTTCGGGTTGATTTTCAGGAGTTTTTCATACTCTCGGATAGCAGGCTCTATCTTGCCCTTCTGGACAAGTTTCTCTGCTCCTTTGAGTATCTTCTCCCGATTAATCGCCATCCGCTTGCATTCCCTTCCGCGTCCCGTGCATATGGCTCATGGTAGCACAGGAGATGTCCGAAAACTTCGGCGATGAAGACAGGAACGGCCATGCTCGGCAACCCCCGCCAGATGGCCTGGAGTCCCGTAACCCTTGTTCCTCTCCCACTCCCACCACGGGTAGTCTT
>DAOWGJ010000063.1 GCA_030637505.1 Holophagae bacterium | reverse complement strand
AGCAGTCGTCCCCCGAATCTGAAACCCTTGGCCAAAACCCAGGCAACCGTGCCTGACGGCAGATCGGAGTCCTCGACTCGCTGGATCGCCTCATGAGATTCCGGATCGAAGACTTCGCCCGTGGGATCGAAGACCTCCAATCCCCGCCGCTCCAGGACACCGATCAACTGCTTGGCAATCATCCCGACACCCTGCTCGAGCGCCTCAAGGGAGGATTCTGAAGCGTGGTCGAGGGCCCGCTCGAAGTTGTCGATCACCGGGATCAGATCCTGGACCACCTCCAGCCCGGCCAACTTCGCTCGTTCCGCCCGTTCGCGCTCGGTTCGCTTCCGGAAGTTATCGAACTCCGCAAGCTTTCTCAGATACATCTCCCGCAGGTGGTCAACTTCCTTTTGAATTTCCTCCATATCCAGGGACAGGTCATCATCGATCTCACCAGGATCGTCGACCTCGGCTTCATTCTTACATTCCTCGGGCGACGCCTCCTCGGCGTCGTTTTCGATGACTTCGACCACGATCTCCTCGGAGTCAATGTCGATCTTCATTTCATTTTCGCCCTGATCAAACATACTCAGCTCCACACTCAGACGATCTGCTCGATCTACCCTGTAAAACGGCTCATCCTGCTGCACCGGCAGCGAGGTAGGCAGAAAGCGTTTCTCCAATGCACTCCACAACGGGGACCACCTGCTTATACAGCATCCTTCGAGGTCCCACGATTCCGACGGCCCCGACCGTGTGGCCTTCCCGATAGAATAACGTTGCAATCATCCCAAGATTCCCACCAGCGGTCAACGGACTTTCGCCACCGATGAACACCCGGGTCGAATTCGTTCTCAGGGCTCGCCGCCACTCACCTGCAAGACGGGGGCGGTCCTCAAGGACTCTGACGACACAACGAATCCGTCCGACCTCGGAAAAGGCCTCGTTTTCGATCAGGTTCTCTGTGCCGGCAACCTCAACCTCACTCTCACCGCGGTTCCGGAAGATCTCCTGGAGGAATCGGTGTTCTTCCGGCGACAGACCCATCGATTCCGGGGCCTCCTCCGCCAGGCACTCCAGAATCGACTCCAACCCTTGCCCCGAAAAACGTTGTGTAACCCTTGCAGCAAGGGCAGGGAGGTCGACCCTGAGCCCCTGGTCCGTCAGAGACGCGACCCTCTTTTCAACCCACCGGTCGACCGTAACGACCACGCCCAATACCCTGCCGCCTCCAAGAGGCACCAGAGCCAGACTCTCCAACGCCGGATCCTCTCCGACCGGCCTGACGGCGACCCCGGCTTCCCGGGTCAGATCGGCGGCCAAGCCCGCAACCCAACTCAGATCATCCACTTCGGCCTGCTTCGCCTGACGAAACCGCGCCTCAACCTGTCGTCGCACCGCAGCCGTCGGCCTGTGATTCCGGACGTTGGAATCGATATGAAATCTCAGACCTCGATCGGTGGGCGTACAGCCGGCCGACGGATGCGGCCTTCCCAAGAACCCGAGATCCTCCAGGCGGACCATGACCCCTCGAATTGACGCCGGAGACAGGCGCTGCCCCTTGCTGGCAGCGACCTCTCGAGACGCGACAGGCTGGCCCGTGCGGAGATAGAGTTCCACAATGGCCTCAAAAACGGCGCTCTCTCGCCTGCTGAGATTCAGTCCATTCGTCAATATTCGACACCTCGAATGCAGCCCAGCCACCGCATCGGACTGAGGTACCTGCACCAACGAGGATCACAGTGTACCATCCGACCCGGCAGAGCCGGAACTTCCTGATCCAATTGACTGTAGGTGGTCACTATGTTAACGTGAATCGGCGCTTGAGGTCGCTTCAATACCATGGTTTTCTTTAACTGGGCAACGATGCAGATGGCCGCCAAGATCGTGTATTACGGTCCTGGTCTGTGCGGAAAAACGTCTAATCTCAGTTATATCTACGCCAAGACCTCTCCCAAGAGCCGCGGTGAGATGGTGTCCCTCGAGACGGAATCGGATCGCACGCTGTTCTTTGACCTGCTACCCATCGAGGTCGGAACGATCGGGGGATTCAAGACTCGTCTCCAACTCTACACGGTGCCCGGCCAAGTCTTCTACAACACCACTCGAAAGCTGGTGCTCAAAGGAGTCGACGGCCTGGTCTTCGTCGCTGACTCTCAGCGGCCGATGCGTGAGGCCAACAACGAGAGCTTCAAGACCCTGATCGAGAACATCGAAGGGTTGGGGCTCGACCTCGACGACCTCCCTCTGGTGCTGCAGTTCAACAAGAGAGACCTGGACAACATCCTCTCGGAGGATGAACTCAACGCCGACCTCAACCCAGACGGCGCATTCGCCTGGCACTCCGCCTCCGCCATTACGGGAGAGGGCGTCTTTGAAACCCTCAAGGAAGTCACAAAGGTCACTCTCAAGAAACTGAGAAAGAGGATGGCGGCCCCACAGGCAGACGCTTCACCGCGGCCCTCAACGCCTGCCCCCGCTCCGGCTCCAGCGCCAAAGGACCCGGCATCAGGAAAATCTCCAGCACCCATCTCGGCCTTCTCCCTGGCCCGCGCCGCAGAAGAAGGGGCCGGCGACGGATTCCCTCTCCCGGCAGGCGCGGACTCCCCAGCCCCGGCGGCGGCGGAGGTCCAGACGCCGGCGGCAACACCGGTGTTCGAGGATACGGCCCCCGAGATGCCGACCGACGAACTGGAAATCGATGAGCCGCTCCAGCCTCCTGAGGCCGAGCCGCCCGTCGAAGCAGCCTCTGAGGACTGGGACGAAGAGCCTTCCCCCAATGAGATCACCTCCCCGTCGATCTCGGACCTCCCCGTCAACGAGCCTTTCGGAATGGTGTCACCTCCTGAGGCAGAGGCGCTTCCGTTGGATGTGCCGATTGAGGAAGAATCTCTCGAAGAAATCGAAGACTTCGAAGAGGAGGTTGTCGAATTCGACACGGGTGCCGGGGACCAGCCGGCAGTCGCTCCTCCTCCGGTTAAGCGGGTTCATGTCTCCGATGAGTCAGACATTTTGTCCCAGTTGGACAGCCTCCGTCGACAGGCGACCGAGAGCACCTTCAGTCGGGCCCGAAGCGGCGTCGGCCACAAGGACCTGGATCTGGACTCGCTGCTGACGGGACGCCACCCTGATACGCGCGATCTCAAACGCCGCATCGAACACAGTCTGAATTCCAATCTCTTCCAGCGCATGCGCTCGATGCAAGTCGCCTTCAGAATCCAGGATGAGGACGGCGAGACCATTCACACCCTTGATCCGGTCTCCGTCGAAATCGACGACGCATCCGCCCTCGAAAAGTTAGTTCTGCAGCTGACGATCGACCTGGAAAACCTGCGTTAGCTGCCCGGCGGGGCCAGCCGGGCTACAACCCCGTTGGAAACCCTTCCGGCGGCAGGTCGTACTCAACACACCGATCGCCCTTGACAATCCGACCCATCGGAAAGCCGGGGCAGTCAACGCTGCGGAGGTGTTCGAGAACGCCCTTCAGCTTCTTGGGCCTGACAATTAACACCATGCCCACGCCCATGTTGAACGTTCGCCACATGTCATCCTCCGGCACATGCCCCCGGCCCTTGAGAACCCGAAACAACGGAGGAACGTCCCATGCACCGACCTTGACCACCGCCTTCAACCCTTCCGGAAGGACCCTTGGCACGTTGTCGGTCAAACCGCCGCCGGTGATGTGAGCCAGGCAGGAGACTCTCCTCTTCTCCACAAGCGGCCACACGGGACCGAGATAACACCGATGGATTTTGAGCAACTCATCGGCCACCGAGCCCTGAAGACCGTCAACGGGGTCGTCCCACTGGAGGCCCATCACGTCGAAGAAGATCTTCCGCGCCAGCGAATAGCCGTTGGTGTGCAAGCCGTCGGACGGCAGACCTACCAGAACATCGCCTTTGCGCACGGCCGAGGAGTTGAGGATGCGGCGCCCGTCAACGATGCCGACGATGAATCCGGCCATGTCGTATTCCCCATCGGCATAAAACCCAGGCATTTCGGCGGTTTCGCCCCCCAAGAGAGCAACGCCATGTTCCGAACAGGCGGCCGCAACGCCCCCGATGACATCCGCAGCCACATCAGGATCCAGGACTCCGGTCGCCATGTAGTCCAGGAAGAACAACGGCCGGGCCCCCTGTACCAGGATGTCGTTGATGCAATGGTTGACGAGGTCCCGGCCGACCGTCGTATGACGCCCGGAGAGAAAAGCAATCTTGAGTTTGGTTCCGACCCCATCAGCCGATGCGACCAAAACCGGGTGTTTGAACCCTCCGGGAACCTTGAACATTCCCCCGAATGCCCCCTGATCAGAGAGAACCCCGTCGGTGTATGTATTGCGGACCATCTTCTTGATCTGGTCCAAGGCCCTGTCCTGGGCATCGATGTCCACGCCGGAGTCGCGATAGGTCGTCATGGCCGCCTCCCGAAAAACGAGGCCTCGGCGACAGCGTCAACCGAGTGCCCCAGGATTGGAGAGACTACTGGTCCAGCCTTTCCAGCGCAACTGCTCCGGACTCACTGATCCACGTGTTGCAGAAACTCCGTCAACCGTTGATCTCCACTGTTCTCGAAGGTCGTATACTTGATGCCGACACCGGAAATATCGCCCCGCCAGTCCTTGGTGTGGCGAACAACCTCACCGATACCTTTGACCGGGACAGAGTCCTCCGGCAACAACAACTCGAACCGGAGCTTCGCATCGACTGGTTGGGGTTTCCGCACGCGAACCAGCATGCCCCCATTGGAGACATTCTCGGTCTGGGTCAGTACCATCGTCGAGCCGTTGCCCAGCAGGGCCTCCAGGCGAATGGTGATCCGAACTGAGAGCCGGGGCGCCATCCGAAGCAGCAATGCAATCGTCTCCTGAAGGGTCTCGTGATCCGCGTCGATAGGGAGAATATGGGTTCGTTGCCCGTCGGCCAGCTTTTCTGCCTTGTGAAAATCACCGGGCGACGCCAACACAAGAACGGCCGACCTCCTGCACGGACTCTCGGCGGACCGGATGTTGTGAAGAAGATCCTCGACGGACGGATTCCCAAGGGGATACCTCAGCACCAGAACGTCGATCGCCACGGCCTGAACCAACGCCAATGCACAACCTGCTTCAGCCACCCGGTCGACGTCGAAATGCCGTCTCTTCAACAACGGCTCAAATCGCCGGTGAAAGTCCGGTTCCACGCCAACAACAAGGACGTTGCGGATCGCCTTTTCCATAGACATAATTCTACACCAACGCTCGGCGCAAAAATAGAACTCCTGTGCCTCTTATCCAGGTCTCGTGTATTCGAGGCCAGAGGGGACGGGTAAGGGGGTCAGGGGGACTGTATATTTCTCAATTTTAGATTCTCAATTGAGCCTCGAATCGGACTCTGCTCAGCAAGCGGCCCGGCCTCGGGATGACCTTCCTCTAATTCCACCTGGCACAACCCGCTGCGACCTGATACAAACCCCCTATGATTGTCGAGCACTTTTTCCGTTCTCCCGGCCTTCCCGAATCATGGCGCAGGGCCTTGGCGAAAACAGTCGCGACACACGTCTCGCCTGATGTTCGAGACATTCGAACCGAATTCTGTTTCAACGTCCTGTTGAAGGACGGCCTGAACGAGCCGCACGCCGACACCCTTCGGTGGCTGCTGGCGGAGACCTTCCAGCCCGAGGCTTTCGGTACCCGTACCTTTCTTCAACCGAACGAAGGGCAGATATTCGAGGTTGGACCACGTCTCAGTTTCTCGACGGCCTGGTCGACCAACGCGGTCTCGGTATGTCACGCCTGCGGTCTGGACTCAGTTCTGAGAATCGAGCGGTCACGCCGATTCCAGCTGGTTTCCCCCACTCCCCTGAACATTGAGCAGACACAGGCGTTTCTGGCACTGGTCCACGACCGGATGACCGAGCGGCCCTACGAGACCCCACTGCAATCCTTCGAACACGTCGCCGAACCGGCGCCCGTTCAAACGGTTCCCATTCTCGAAAGGGGCCGGGCTGCCCTCGAGGAACTCAACGAGGCAATGGGCCTGGCCTTCGACGACTGGGACCTGGATTTCTACACCGAGCTTTTCAGAGAGAAGATCGGCCGCAACCCGACGACGGTCGAGTGTTTCGACGTGGCGCAGTCCAACTCCGAACACTCCCGCCACTGGTTTTTCGGAGGCCGGCTGGTCATCGACGGCGTCGAGCAACCCCGCCATCTGATGGCGATGGTGCGGGAACCGCTCGAGGCCAATCCCAACAACTCGGTCATCGCATTCAGAGACAACTCCAGTTCCATCAGGGGTCACGAGGTTTCGACCCTGACTCCATCTGAACCCGGCGAACCGGGACCGATGACCCCGGCCGACCTCAAGCTCGACCTGACACTGACGGCGGAGACCCACAATTTCCCTTCCGGCGTCGCGCCCTTCCCGGGAGCGGAGACCGGCACCGGCGGCCGGATCAGGGACGGCCACGCAACCGGCAGAGCCTCACTGATCATCGCGGGGACCGCCGCCTACTGCGTGGGCAACCTCAACATCCCCGGTTACGCACTGCCGTGGGAGGACAGCAACTTCCTCTATCCCGACACTCTGGCTTCGCCCCTGGACATCGAGATCCAGGCATCCAACGGCGCCTCTGACTACGGCAACAAATTCGGCGAGCCGGTCATCACCGGCTTCACTCGCTCGTTCGGTGCTCGCCTGCCCGACGGCAGCCGGCGCGAGTGGCTCAAACCGATCATGTTTTCCGGCGGCATCGGCCAGATGGATGCCGGCCACGCCGAGAAGGGCAAACCACAGCCGGATATGCTGGTCATCAAGATCGGCGGCCCCGCCTACCGCATCGGCATGGGCGGAGGCGCCGCATCGAGCATGGTCCAGGGCGAGAATACCGCCGATCTGGATTTCAACGCCGTCCAGCGTGGTGATGCCGAGATGGAACAAAAGGTCAACCGCGTCATTCGAGCCTGCTCGGAACTCGGCGATCGCAACCCGATCGTCTCCATTCACGATCAAGGGGCGGGCGGCAACTGCAATGTCCTCAAAGAAATCGTAGAGCCCGAAGGGGCCGTCATCGAGATCCGCGAGGTCCCCCTCGGCGACGAGACGCTCTCGGTCCTCGAGATCTGGGGCGCCGAATATCAGGAGAACGACGCCCTCTTGATCAGGGAGAAGGACCGCAAACTCTTCGCTCAGCTGTGCGAAAGGGAACAGGCACCCTGGTCCGTCGTAGGCCGTGTCACCGGTGACGGAAGGGTCGTCGTGCACGATGCCGTCGACGACTCGACGCCTGTCGACCTCGTGCTGGAGGACGTGCTGGGCGACATGCCCCAAAAGGT
>DAOWGJ010000160.1 GCA_030637505.1 Holophagae bacterium | reverse complement strand
GCGCAAAAACCTTCGCCGTCTGATCCTGGCATACGCCCGATTCAGAAGCGAGGGGACGGCCGGTTATCCCCTAGTGCTGGTCGGCGGCGAGGGCTGGCTGGAGGAAGACCTCGGGGCCTTCATTGAGGATTTGAATCTTTCCGAAGATGTCCGTTGGCTGGGCTACATGCCTGATGAAGAGTTGTGCTGGCTGTATCAGAACTGTTACTGCTTCATATACCCGTCCCTGTATGAGGGATTTGGCCTTCCCGTGCTGGAGGCCATGGGTTTCGGGGCCGCTGTCATCACCTCGAACGTCACCAGCCTACCGGAAGTGGCCGGTGATGCCGCCCACTACGTCGATCCCCGCAATGAAGAAGATATCTGTGGGGCCATGCAGAAGCTGTTCAAGGATCGAGAGTATAGATCCTCCCTGATGGAGCAGGCCCTTCTCCAGGCGGGGAATTTTTCCTGGAACAAGTGTGCCGCCGAGGTGATGAAAATATACAAGAAGGTGATGGCCATGGATAAATACTCCGGCCCGTCTTTCTGAGCGTGGAATCAGCCGGAATGAAACCGATCAAAAAACTGCTTCCCAAAATCGGCCTCTCCCTTCTTTCCATATTGATCATCCTCTTGGCCCTGGAGGTTGTTTTTCGCGTCAAAGCTCAATCCGAGTTGAGAAGAGGGATCCAGGTCCTGAGTTCCGCTGAGAAGAACGTCAATTTCTACAAAGGCAAAATTCAGCTGCGCCATATCCTCCGCCTCAGCAACCATCCCAGGATCATTTACGAATTGATTCCCAACCTCTCGGTGTCATTCCTCGAAAAGCCGCTGAGAACCAATCCGGAGGGTTTCAGATCCCCATCCTATCCGAAGAGCAAAGGCGCCGGAACGATGCGCATCGTGGGATTGGGAGATTCCTTCATGTTTGGATGGGGCGTGTCGAACAAGGAGTGCTATCTGGCGGCGCTGGAATCCAAACTGGAGAGTCGCGATCCCGCCTTGAGTTGGGAAGTGATCAATACGGCCGTTCCCGGTTACAACACGGTGATGGAGGTAGAAACCCTCAGAACCAAGGGCCTGGAATTTGAACCAAATATCGTGATCATTCACTACGTTGGAAACGATATCGACCTCCCCAACTTCATTAGAGAACAAGAAGATATCTGGACTCTGAGAGACTCCAGTCTGAGGAAATTCATTTTCGGGCGACTGCACGGCAATTCTGACCGCATCAGGGATCCATTGGTCCCGGCCCCGAAACATCTGTTGGAGGAACGATTCGAGAATGAGCCACGTCGAGTCCCTGGCGAATACAAGAATATGGTGGGGAGGGTGGCATTCACCCGGGCGATGAATGAACTCAAGGACATGAGCCGGGAGCATGGTTTCTTGCTGCTCGTAGTGCTGCTTCAAGCTCCCGATTACGTCAGGGAGACCTGCGCGCGGTTGGAGATCCCGCTTGTTGAAACGATCCAGAAAATCAACGAAATCATGGAGGCGCAGGGGATCCAGGACTATCTGGGATCTGTACTGACCATCAGCGAGAGGGATCCCCATCCCTCACCAATGGGCCACGCCGTCATCGCGGAGTGCATCTACGAGCATCTCGACAGGGCCGCTGTTGTAGGGCCACCTATGCGGAGAATTGAAAGCTCAGGGGAAAGGCGAGTCGGCCGATGACGTCATATGAGAAGTTCGCGCGATTCTATAGGATCATCGCCCTGCACACCTTCAACTCGTTCATTCTGATCCTGGTCGTGAATCTGGTCATGGCCGGGGTGCTTTTAATATCCGATCCGACTTCCCGAGATGAGCCGGCCGTCGATCGGAGGGTCCAGACGCATCGAGAGAAATTCTCAGACCCAGAAGCATATACCTCCATGAGTCCGGAGGAAGTGGAGAGCTTTCTGGAAGAACAGGACGTGATGGGCAGCATCGGTTTCCAGCATGAGCCATGGGTGCAGTTTCGCAACCCGGAGTTTCACGGGAGGTATTTGAACACGGATGCCCGCGGTTTCCGGAAGACAAAAGCCCCACGCCGCAATCCGGGCACTCCCGTTAGGATCTATGTCTTTGGAGGGTCCACTACGTTTGGATACGGGGTCGCGGATGACTACACCATTCCCTCCTTCATGCAGACCATCCTGGAGCGAAAACACCCGGAATATTCGATTGTGGTGGAGAATCTTGGGCAGGGATTCTACTATTCAACACAGGAGATGTTGCTCCTCATCTCGAAGATAAAGGACCAGGACATTCCGCACTTGGCCCTGTTTATCGACGGGGCGAACGACACCCACCAACTTCACTTCATGCGCGATCAGCCCTATTTCACCGATATCGCAACGCGCCTCTGGAACACCAGGGCAAGTGTTCCCTCCGACCCTCCCAAGAAAGGGCATTCGTGGATCCCGATGGTGCGCCTGGCAGAGGTGATGTCCCGGAAACTGGAACGACAGGGTTCCCCTTCCAACCCCGGGATTCCCGATCGGATGCAGGAAGCGGAACAGGTTTCAGAGCAAGCAATATTAGAAGCCAACGGCCCGACCTATGTCGCGAGGCGGTATAAAAACAACTTGAACATTATTCGATCCATTTGCCGGGAGCATGGGATCAAGTGCTATTTCATCTGGCAGCCCATTCCGTTTTATGAATACGATCGATCCCTCCACCGGAACTTCCCATATTCCGGTGCGATCCCCGGGCACTGGTCCGCGACCTACCAGATCATGGAAAACTACTCTTCTCCGGATTTTCTTTATCTGGGTGAGATCCTCAGGGATGTCCGCGAAAAGGTGTTCGTAGATGATGTTCACTACAACGAGAAATATAACGAGGAGATTGCTGCCGAACTGTGCCGGTTCATAGAACCGGACCTCAATGAACTGGTTTCCCGCTTCAGCCATTAGGAAAACGGGCTGCTTCACAGTGCTCGTTATCCTGGCAGTCTTCTCCCAAAAAGAGAACGCTGGCCCTCGCCGGGGTGGCCACCTAGAGCGAGGCCGTCGGCCAAAATCAAGCCGGCACCCACTCGAAAGGGCGGCCTGGTACTCAGCGACAATCACTCGTGTGCAAGCGACTTGAGGTTGTCGTCAAGTTCGACGGAGTACTGCTCCGGCGGACCCGTGACGCTAGGCCTTTACGGCATCAACGGTATTGCCTTCCCACTCCAGGCACCTTTTCCCTTTTCGAATCCTGAGTTGTCACGGAACGTTCGTCGACCACTCAAGGAGGTCTCCGCTCTCGAACCCATCGGTGAAGAGTGCCCCGGGCGCCGCTACCAGCAGGGTCAGGGGGGCGGAGATCTCGCGGCCTGCGCCGCCTCCGGTGTCCTCGATGAATGCGGTGACGGTGAGCTGATACTCGCCGGGCAGGAGTTCGTCGGACAGATCGAGGGCGAGGGTGAAGATGGCGTCAGGATCGGGGCTTGCGCCCAATGGTACGCCACCTCCCCAGAGATCCATGTAGGTTTCGATCACCTCCCCGTAGCCGCACCCGGTGGGGTCAGGCTCGAAAAACGGGCCCTGCCCGTCGATGAAGATGCCGAATCCGATTGAGGCCTCTTCGAGGTGGCTGACAGCACAGCCGCCATCGGGTCCGTTCACCACGCCTGCGCTGATGCGGCCGAGGCCAAGAAGTGAATCCTGCTCGAAGTCGGGCGGCAGGTCACCGACAAGCACGACAGCCGTTCGGGCGACGCCCGGAAGGACAAAAAACTCCATGCCGGATTCTTGACCTTCCACATCGACAAAATCGATGAACTCCGTGGCGCCGAGGCCCTGCGCCCAGCCGAAAAAGTCGTGATGGCTCTCCCCGGAAACCATCCTTGTCGAACCGAGCAGTGTCAGGTGGCTGGCCGGAATGTAGGCGGATCCCAGATTGCCGTCCCAGATAGCCGTGTAGGCGATGCGGAAGGCCTCGCGATAGTCGGCCACGGCCAACTCGGAGTTGCCCGCGGCGTGATGAATACGGCCGCTGGCCAGGAGGGGCAAGGCGTCAGACGCTCCAAGAAAACCGGTTTGTGCCTGGTATACGAAATAGGCTGCCGCGACCTCGGCCAGGCTGGTCACTGTTTCAGTCACTGACCGGCGCAGGTATCGGATCTCGGTGTCGGCCTCGGGGCCGTTGTGATCTTCGCGGTTGAGGGTGGGCACCAGTGCCAGGACGGAGAGGGCATCAGGGAAGATGCCGTTGACGGCGGTGTCCGGGTCGACCGGGTCCTGTGGGGGGTTGCCGCGGAGGCCCTCGACGCAATTGAGGATGAAGTCCCCGGTTTGGAAAGACAGATCCTCGATGCGGATCATTCCGCTTCCGTCCGGGCCGTTGAGCTGGAAGTCGTTTGCGCCGACCTGGAGCTTCTTGGCCTTGATCTGTCCGAGATCCTCGACGCCACCGAAGGATTTGAGAAACGATCCCGCGAGCGCCCCCACGATGCCTCCTGCAACCTTGGCGGCCAGTGCACCACCGGCGGCGGCGCCGGGGCCGGTGGGCGCAAGGATCGTGGCGACGGTGATTCCGACCGCGATGCCGGCCACTGTGGCGAGCACATTTTCAAAGGAGTTCAGCATGTCGCTCTCATTGAGGCGGGCAGTGACGAAGATGTAGTCGGATTCGTCGCATTCCTGGGTCATCATGTTCTGCGCGAGACCCGAGAGCGTCGACCCACTGACGTCCCAGTTATGTCCCGTCGACATTGTTGTGACTTCCGACGTGAATTTATTGCGCTCTGCGTCGAGGTGCGACCACTGGATCGAGAGGGAGATTTCGGCCTCGCCGTTGAGGCCGTCATCCTCGTCCTGGTCGAGCGTGAGCCCGTCCCCTCTGCCCCAGACCTCCCAGTCCTGGGTCAGTGCCGGCGTCGTGTAGAGCAGGACGAGGAAGATGAGGACAACGATGGGTCCTCGGGCGAAGGACGAGAAACAAAAAATAGAACGATCCATCGGGGTTCCTCCCTCATTGCCGGCGCTTCAAACGCGCCTTAGATTCAGATTCATTCTTAGTTATGGGGATTATAGCACGAGTGCTGAGAGTCATTGAGGGATCGCAACGACCCTGCCGGACCGGAGCATCTGAGGGCCTACGGATCACCGACGATCCTGGTTAACGGCAGGGACGTGAGCGGTGATCATGCTCCCGGCGACGGAGACTCCTGCCGCATCTACGCAGATCGGGAGGGGGGATTCCAGGGCGTCCCTGACGTAGAGGCCATCACCTCGGCACTGAAGGCGACCTCAACCTGCCCTACCCACTTCGAACCTCGATTGTCAGGTGCTGAATGCCGAGATTGTCTGGGATTAGTTTTTCAACATCCCCAAGCTGACACGGGTGTGTCGCCTGAACAGATATAATCGCCGCCAGGCAGCCCGGGCCGATCGACCAAATGTGCAGGTCCACCACTCGAAGGCCGCTTTCGGACTCAACCCTGTTCCTGACTGTCTTGAGGATCTCAGGAGATACCTGCAGGTCGACGACGACCATGCCGCTGTCCGTGACCAGGCCCCAGGCCCAGCGGGCTACGAGGGTTCCACCGACGATACCCATCAATGGGTCCATCCACACTGCACCATAGTACTTGGCGGCCACCAGGGCGAAGATGGCGAGAACCGAGGTCAAGGCGTCTGCCACCACGTGAAGATGGGCGGCGCGGAGATTGTGGTCGTGCTCGTGCACCTTGTTGCGCCCATGCTCGTGCCGATCCCGCAGAATGAGCACGCACACACCGTTGACCACGAGCCCGAGCACCGCGACCACGATCGCCTTGTCGAAGGCGATGGGTACCGGTTCGAGGAAGCGGTAGAAGCTCTCCCCAGCCATCATCAGGGCGAACAACGCGAGTACCACCGCACTCGCAAAGCCCGCCAAGGCGTTGACCTTTCCGGTGCCGAAACTGAAGCGCTCGTCGTGTGCGTGACGGCGAGCATAGACATACGCGATCAGGGCAAGTCCAAGGGCAGACGCGTGGGAGGCCATGTGCAGCCCGTCGGCGAGCAAGGCCATCGACCCGTAGACTAGACCAGCGATAATCTCAACCAGCATCATAACCGCGGTTATGATGACGACTACCTTGGTCCGGGCCTCGCCGGCCCGCGGTCGGCCTTGCCCAAAGTGGTGCTCGTGAACCATCAGTCGTTCTTCACGGCAACGGCGCTTCGTGTCTTTCGGATCCCCCAGAGGGCGAATAGTGCCGGCACGACCACCATGTTCAGAGCAGTTGAAGTGACCAGCCCGCCGAGGATCACTTCACCCATCGGACTCAGGATTTCGTTGCCCGGTCGTCCGCCGGCAAGCACGAGTGGAATCAGAGCGAGCCCTGCGGTCAGCGCCGTCATCACGACCGGCGCCAACCGCTCCTCAGATCCAACCAGAACTGCTTGTCTGACACCGATCGTTGGGTCTTCCATCAGCTGTTGATAGCGGGTCACCATCAAGACACCGTTTCGGGTGGCGATACCGAAGAGCGCGATGAAGCCCAGCAAAGATGCCACGCTCAGCACGCCTTGGCCGAGGGCCACCGCGATCACTCCTCCCACCACCGCCAGGGGAAGATTGACGAGCACGATCAGGGCTTGGCGGTGGCTTGAGAAGGCGAAGAACAGGAGACCGTACATCGCCGCTATCACCACAACCGACAGCACAGCAATGACCTCAAGGCTACGGCCTGCACTCTCGAACTGGCCGCCGAAGACCAGCCGGTAACCCCGTGGAAGGTCGAGCTGGTCTTCAAGCGCCTGGCGAGCGGCCTCGACGGTGCCCCCTAGGTCGTGGCCTGCAATGTTAGCGGTCAGGACCGCCACCCGACGGACGTTCTCGCGACGAACGATGCTCGGACCGAGATCCTGGCGAATAGACGCGACGTCGCCGAGGCGGATCGTCCTTCCACTCTCTGTCAGTATCGGCAGTCGCTGTAGGTTTTCACGATGACGATGTTGACCATCTTCGAGGCGCACCACGACCGAAGTGACCAGCCCGTCCTCAAGAATCTCCCCAACATGAGTACCCTGGAACAACGCCTCGACAACCCGTGCGAGATCAACAGCATTGAGACCATGTCGCGCCATGGCCGAACGATCGAATTCGAGCGCCAGCTGCGGCACCGTGGCCTGCTCCTGGTTGGAGAGGTCGACGATTCCGGGAACACTCCCGAGGACCTCCTCAGCGGCCGACGCGAGGCGGCGAAGCACCGACAGGTCCGGACCGAAGATCTTGACCGCCAAATTGGCCTTGGAGCCCGAGATCATGTGGTCGATGCGGTGGCTGATGGGCTGACCGAAGGTTACGCTCACGCCCGGTATCGTAGCCACTGAGCGCCGCATCTGGGCGAGAAGCTCGTCCTTCGGGCGGCCTTGACGCAAGACCACCTCGATCTCGGCGCCGTTGACGCCCTGCAGGTGCTCGTCCCGCTCTGCCCGCCCGGTCCGGCGGCTGGTCGACACGACCTCCGGAAACGCCAGCAGCGACTCTTCGACGCGCCGGCCGAGGGCGTCGCTCTCGGCCAAAGTGATCCCCGGGGGGGCAGCCACCGCCACCGTCAGCGCGCCCTCGTTGAATGGGGGCATGAAGGTATTTCCCAAGAATGGAACCAGCGCGAGAGCGCCGACCAGCGAAAGGACCGCACCGAGGGAAACGATCCAGGGATGGTCCACGGCCCACCGCACGGTCGGACGGTAGCCACGAACCAGCGACCTCATCAACCATGGCTGTTTGTCGCCCAAGGATCGCGATCTCGTAAATAACAGGCTGGCGAGGGCCGGCGTCACCGTCAGCGATACCACAAGGGATGCCGCGAGGGCAGCGACGTAGGCGAGCCCCAGGGGCATCATCAGCCGTCCCTCCATTCCAGGAAGCAGAAACAGAGGAAGGAAGACCAGGCCGATGATGGCCGTAGCGAAGAGAATCGGCCGCAAGACCTCCTGGGCAGCTGCTTCGATGACCTGCCCGTACGTATTCTGCGGGTTCGAATTGGCGGATTCTTTCTTGCGTTCACGCAAGCGACGAACGATATTTTCGACGGCGATGATGGCGTCGTCCACCAGGGCGCCGATGGCGATCGTCATGCCTCCCAGGGTCATCGTGTTGACAGTCGCTCCGAAGGCCGACACCGCCAACACTCCGGCGACCAGCGAAAGGGGAATCGCCATCGCCGAGATCACGGTTGCCCGAAAGTTGCCGAGAAAAAGCAGCAAAACGAGCACGACAAGGATGGCGCCGTCGCGCATGGCCACCGAGACGTTGTGGATCGCAACCTCGATAAAGTCGGCCTGTCGGAAATTCTCCCGTTCGACCTTGATTTCTTCAGGAAGGGACTCTTCAATCTCGGACATCACCCGGTCAATGGCCGCGGTGAGTTCGAGTGTATTTGCCCCCGGCTGCTTTTGCACCGACAAGATCACTGCCGGTTTGCCGTTATAAGAGGCGGTACCTCGAACCGGTTCGACTCCGACCTCGACCGCACCGACCATGTCCACAGTGACCGGAACCCCGTCTGCTAATGTCACCAATGTCGCCCCGAGGTCTGAGGCGGTGCGGGCCCGACCGAGGCCCCGGACGAGGTATTCCTGTGATTCGTCGACATGGAACCCGGCGGCCGTACTCGCGCTGGTCCCCTCCAGTGCCGTGACGACGTCGAGCACACCGACAGAGTGCCGAGCCATGGCCTGGGGGTCGAGGAGAATCTGATATTGGCGGGTATCGCCGCCGATCGGTACGACCTGGGCAATGCCCGGGATCGCGAGCAGGGCCCGGCGGACGTCAGTTTCGGCAATCCGCCTCAGCTTCTCGGCCGGGAGCGTCTCCGAGGTGAGGGCCAGGAATGTGATCTCACCCATAATCGAGCTGACGGGCCCGAGCCTCGGGCGGGTAACGCCTTCGGGCAGATCTGCCTCCTGAAGGCGCTCGGAGACGATCTGGCGCGCCAGGTAGACATCCTGTCCCCAGTCAAACTCGACCCAGATCACCGACACCCCGGCGCCTGAGACTGAGCGCAGTCGGCGCACCCCGGGGGCGCCGTTGAGTACCGACTCCAGTGGGAAGGTCACCAGCAGCTCGACCTCTTCTGGAGCAAAACCCGGCGCCTCAGTGAGGACCGTCACCGAAGGTGCGGTCAGGTCCGGGAGCACATCGACAGGAGTCCGGGAAGCCACCAGACCCCCAACCACCAAGAGCAGTCCAGCAACCAGTAGCACGAAGCCACGAAATCGTAACGAGAAACGAATCAGTTTGGCGAGCATTTGATTCTCCTAATCCTAATGAACATGGCCTTCAACCGAGCCGGAGGCGAGTAGCGAGGCACGCCGAATGGCGGCGCCCCCGAGAATGACAACCCGTTCACTGGGCAGAACACCGTCAATCAGTACGAGATCGGCCTGGCGGGGGAGGTGTGTGAGTTCTATTTGCAGGGGGTCCTGTGGCATGCCGGCGAGGTACATCGCTTCGACCCGATCGGTCCGTG
>DAOWGJ010000088.1 GCA_030637505.1 Holophagae bacterium | reverse complement strand
TGGCTGGCGAGTCATCCGCGCCGCTGACGAGGCGCGACAACGCAGTCGTAGCTGGGCTACTTCAAGGAGGAGCAACGAAGCCAGCGGTGTGGAGGGCCGTCAGGAGATGGTAGGAATCTCGGGCGCACTACACTAGGGTGGCACCGCTGCCGTCTTCAATTTCGGTTCCGGTTTGCTCCCGGGCCACAGGTATCGTGGATTACACGACGGTACACGACTGAGTAATAGCGGTAACGGGCGGGCATGTGGGAGCCGACGGACGCGATCACGACCACTGCAAGAAGCATTGAGAGGCGATAATCCCAGGCCAACGGCACCGCGCACAACAAGGCCAATTTGCCGAGTGTCATCAGCCCCCGGCCTTGGTGAAACCATAACAGTCGAGGCCCGGCTTCGACTGCAGCCAACAGAAATCCAGTTCCGATGGTCAGCCAGAGGATCACATGCAGTCGCTCGGGGTTGACGTCGAAGGCGTGTCCTCCCAGCAAGACCCCCATGGCGCCGATGTGGGCGGTTCTCAACGAGATGTTCAAGACTCGAATCACTTCATAAATCCGGTTCTCCGGTGTAAAGACTAGAGGCCCGACCGGAAGCCCTCACACCATACCCATCCCCTTGAATCAGGTTGTCGGTGTCGAGTGGCGGTTGGGAGTTGCACATCCGCGCCCCCTGAAGGACGCGCCTACACTGAACTCTCTGAACCATAATGACTTGGGATCTGTAGGCGGGTCCTTCAGGGCCCGCAGTCAGTCTCGATTTGACGCATTTTGCAGCCAACCTGAACGAACAGTATAGGTATGCCTCACACTTCTCCGTAGGCCGCCCATAGCGATGTGATGTGGGTACGGCCGACAGGGATCACATGGTTCACCGGCGGCTCGAGTTTGAGTTCCCAGTCCCGGCCGCTGCGTTCTCGCCGGCGCAGCTCGCTGACGCGGTCTGGGTTGACAGCGTACGAGCGGTGTACCTGTACCAGTGCCCCCTCGGGGAAGCACGCCAGCACTTCGCCCAACGAGCGCAGGTCTGAAAGGCTGCGCCGGCCCCGTGTGCGGACTATGGTGCGATCCCCATCGGCCTCAAGCAGGAAGACCTCGTCCGGCTCCATCGGAACCCGCCGGCCGTCCTCCAAATGCAACAGAACTCTTCGTACATGTGTGCTCATGGCCCCATGGTGGCACGAACCGTCCGAATAGGGAAGGACCGGGATAAATGAGGTCTTGAAAGGTCTTCTGGGGGAATGAACCGGTAGGACTCGTGATCCGCGCTAGGTCATAGCTCGGGAAGAACACTGTCCCCTTTGGAGTTTGACTATCCCTGAATTTTTCAGGAGGCTCACGTGGCCCACACAATGAAACTTGAGTCCAGGTTGACACGATACGATCCAGGCACCATATTAATTGGCAGAGATGTATCGAAAACTGACGATCCCTCGGCCTCGGGCCGCGTTCACCGCGTGCGTTGTGAACGGACACCGCCGATCGTCCATTGAGAAAGTGGGGAAGCTATGGTCCGAAATCGCTCGATTCGTGTTCTATTCATCCTTCTCGCCGCGGCGGCTGTTGCGTCGACCCCGGCCCTGTCGGTGGAAATCAACAAGGATTACGTTCAGAACTGGAAAGTGCTGGTCAAGGGATCTCCTATTCACGGCGCAAACGGGCTTGCGTTCGACACCCAAGACAGACTCCACATCGCGAGCGTGATCGGTCGTGAAATCATCGTGATGGACCCCGGAACGGGGGAAATCCTGGATCGCCTCGGCCCGGACGACGGGGTCGAGACCCCGGACGACATCACCTTCGGCCCTCTGGGTTCCGTATATCAGGACGACATCTTCTGGACGGCAATTTTCACCGGTGAGGTCGGTCGTCTGGCTCCGGACGGAACTAAGACCACCGTCGGTCAGGTCTTTCCGGGTGTGAATCCAATTACCTTTTCAGACGAGAATCGTCTCTTCGTCGCGCACGATTTTTTCGGGTACGCCGGTCTCTACGAGATCGATCCGGACGGCAGCAACCCGCCGATCTTGCTGGACCCGAACTTCTACAACCTCAACGCCTTCGACTTCGGACCTGACGGTCTGCTCTACGGCCCGATCTACCAGGAGAAGATCCTCAAAATTGACGTCGATTCGGGCCCGCCGCCGCTTTGGTCCGAGGACATCCTCAACCCGTTTTCCTCCGCGGCGGTGAAGTTCGATTCCCACGGGCGCCTATTCGCGCTCAACAATGACCGTGTCGTGCAGATCGACCCGGAGACCGGTGCCGTCGAGGAGGTTGCACACGTCGGGCCGGACCTCGATAATCTGGCGTTCGACTCGCGGGGGAATCTGTTCGTGTCCAGCTTTGTCCACGGAACCATCTACCGGGTTCTTCCGAGTGGTCGAGCTCGTGTACTCAGCAGGGGCGGGATGATCGTACCGGGCGGGATCGCGGTACTGCCCCGTGATCACGGCGGTGATTCGGTCTTTGTGGCGGACACCTTCTCCTTCCGCGAATTCAACGCACGAACCGGCCGACCCGGACCGGTCGAGGAGGTGTTCGGCAATGCGCAGACCGTGGCCCCGTATGGCGAGGACCTGATCGTATCCGGCTGGTTCAGCAGCTCGGTCGAGATCCGGGACGGAGAAACGCTCCACCTCATCGACGGCCCGTATTTCTTCAATTTCC
Source organism: Holophagae bacterium (assembly GCA_030637505.1). Lineage (GTDB taxonomy): Bacteria > Acidobacteriota > Thermoanaerobaculia > Thermoanaerobaculales > Sulfomarinibacteraceae > DAOWGJ01. The sequence goes on along the minus strand of DAOWGJ010000088.1, from coordinate 9,284 downwards.
CGTTGAACGCAATCGGTTTCCAGGGTGACATCGCCGTCGCCGAGCTTGGTTCCGGAAGCGTAGTCCGCGGCGATCACACCCCGATCGCCACCGGCTTTTTCGTGCCGACCGGCCTTGCGGCGAGCGAGTCCGACCTTTGGGTGGCGGATTGGGCAATGGGTGCTGTTTTCCAGATCGTGGACGACGGGATTCCGGTCACAATCCCTGTGGCTTCGGGCCTGATTCAGCCTGAGGGGCTCGCGGTCAATACCGACGGCAGCCTGCTGGTCGTGGAATCCGGCGCCGGCCGTCTGTCGCGCATCGATCCGGCAACCGGTGAGGTGACGGTGATCGCCGAGGGCCTCGAACTCGGGGCACCGGGGGTTCCGGGCTATCCTCCGACATGGTTTTTCAGCGGCGTCGCGGTCGGGTCGTCGGGCCACATCTATGTGACAGGCGAGAAGGCGAATCTCCTTTACCGCTTCAAGCAGCACCCGCAGCGCCGCTGACGCGTCGCACACCATCCCTGCCCCGGCGTTTGTCCACTAAGGTCGACGCCGGGGCGGTTTTTTTGTGCTAAACGGCCTCAGCTACCCATAAAGTGCGCCAGGCTTTTGGAAGTTGGGAAGTTGGTTTAGCTGCTTCAGATCAGGGAGCCAGTCGCGGACGGGAGCGAGCGTTTTTGAACTTCCTAAGAACCTAAACCCTGGCATCAAAATTCGTCAGGGGCTGCTGCGCCCAGATCCTTGACGTGGGGCTGGCCACTCGATCCATGCAATAGCTGCTTCGACAACGGTGTCCCGACCCTGGACCACGTCCTCCTGGGTGAGCCAGACCTCCTCGTCGATCGGCGCCGAGGTGTGGGCGAGGTAGCGGTGTCCTTCGATGAGGTAACCGCTGCCGGTGGCCTTGGTGAAATACCAGTCGCCCCCGAGGTCTGGGAAGTCTGAGGGTGTGAAGGCGCCATTCGTGGGCTTGCCGAAGACCCGCGCCTTGGGGTGAAGGCCCAGTCTCACTGTTTCCCAGTCGCCGTTGCTGACTGTACCCGGTCCGACAAGAACCGCGATGGGTTTGTCGTAATACGACCCCGGGTTGCCGGGGATGGTGAAGAGCTCGGCATCGTAGGTGGGGTGCGGCACCATATCCAGGTGGTCCGAGGGATCGCCCCGGACGTCGAAGGACACAGCCGCAATGGAGGTATCGAACAGCAGAGAGTAACCCTGGTGGGCCTCGAGCATGGAGCCCCCGGTGTTGAGACGCATGTCGATAATCAAGCCGTTCGTTTCGTGCTCGAACATCAGGCTGTAGATGGCTTCGGCAAACTGCTCACTGATCCGATCCTCGGGCTCCCAGGACCAGGAAGCGACATAGATGAAGCCGATGTTGGTGCCTTCGACGATCCCCCAGGTTATGGCGTCGCCAACGAAGAGATCGTACATGGGCACACCGGGAACGGGCAATTGCTCGTTGCCGATGATCTCCCCGAACTGGCCCTCGAGTGGTGCAGTCGGCAGGTGAATGGTCTCTCCGGTGGTGTACTTGACGATGTCGATGGTCTCGAAGAGGTGCCAGTTCAAGCCGGCGCTCATCAAGAGACAGTGCTCCATCGCTTCGTCTGTGCTTCCCCACACCCAGGTCAGGCCAATCGGCAGCTCGGCCTCAAGCAGTAGACGGTAGAGCTCATTCCAGGGCACGCCCTCGTAGCCGAGCACGATGTCGCCGACCTCGAGGCCGAGGGGGTGATCCGGCAATACTCGTATCACAAGCAGCGTGTCATCAGGCAGAGGCGTCAGCGAGGCGCCGAAGTGCCAGGTTCCCAGCCAGGCGCTGACGATGAAGAGAGGGACGCCGGGCCGAGGCTCGGTATTCCAGTTTACCTCGCGGTGCATGATCGCGGTATGGGCGTCCTTCATCGCGAAGGACAAGTAATTGAGGATGGCGGCGAAGCGGCCCTGACTGACGCCGTTCAATATCTCCAAGCGGTACCTGTCGCGCAGAACCGCAAGGTCCACTTCCAGATTCATGAAGGCGCCGTAACGCTCGTCAAGCTCGGTCCAGGCTTCATCGAAGACCTGGAGCTTCTCAATAGTGGGGGGGCCCTGTCCCCAGGCGGCATCTACGAGATCTGCCCAACGGTCGGGGTCGATTTTGTTTGGAGTTTGGTCCGTCTCGGTGTGGTCGATGTAGGACCGGCGCTCGGTCGTCGACAGCTGTGGCGGTCCTTTCGCTCTGCTGTCCGGCGTCAACCCCTGGCCCGAGACAGTTACCCCAACAAGGAACGTGCCGAAAACAACCGCCCCTACGCCCCACCGAAACTCGATTCTCATTAATGAATCCTACGGGAATACATCGACGTTGTTTCCCTCAAGGAAGGATAAAGGGGACAGTGTTCTTCCCGGGGAAGGGAGATCGACTCTACATGTGTGTTCATGGCCCCATGGTGACATGAGTCGTCCGAATATGGAAGGAACGGGCTCTCTAGGGTGATGAAAGGTCCTCTTGGGGAATAAGCGGTCGGAAGCATTGCCTTAAAAGCGGTGCCAGCCTTAACTTCGAAACTTGGTAGCGTTGGTGCCCGCGTTCGCCTACGGCTTCGGCGCGACAGCCTTCACTTCGAAGACCTTTGGGTTTCGAAGCGAAGGCTGGTGGAGGCGGTGGGAGTCGAACCCACGTCCGAGGAACTTCAGTCGGCGGCTTCTCCGTGTGCAGCTCGCCGTTTAAATCTCGTCCCGTAGGTGGCCGGCGAACGGCCGGATCATGGGACCAGCCCTAAGTTTTCGACTGTGTCGTTCGGGCGGTACGACTCAGCTTATTCCATCAAACGTCGTTGTCACCAGACCGATGGTCAGAGTCTCGGGACAACGGGCTACTTAAGCAGCCAGTGCGTAATCAGTGTTGGCAGTTGATTATTGCCCCACCCAGTTATCGAGTGGATGGACCTCGACACGCTGCCGACGCCTGAATAGTTCCCCGTCGAAGCCGGTACGCCCCCGGATCGATCGGTAATCATTATAGCATCTAGGATGCAGCGAGGCTGGGACAAGAAGACAATTGAACCGCAGAGACGCAAAGATCGCAAAGGAAACACAAAGAAGGTTTTGAAAGAAGGAACGTTAACAGGCGTCTCAAGACTAATCCGGCGAAACTCGAACCAAAGGGGGACAGACGGGACCGCGACCGTGATCCGCGTCTGGGACCGCGACCGGATCCGCGGCGGCGAACCGTGACCGTCAACCGCGTCCGGGGCGGCGTCCGGGACGCTGATTCCTGTCGCCGCCCCGGTTCCGGTCCCCGTTTTCCGACCCCGGCCTTCGGGGGCGCATAGGAACCGACGCCGGCCCGAAGGGTTGCCGAGCCGACAGGCTCGGACCCGCGAAGCGGGTAGCGTGGGCTGAAGGTTGCCGTTAGCTCAACGACAGCCGATCGCCCCTCCGGAAAACGACCTCGGCGGCCTACGGCTTCAGCCGACGCTCGGTCGCCGAGGGTGTTGCCGTGGATTGCCCGGCAAGGCATTCTTCGCTGCGGCTTCGTTAACGGGGGGGCCTGCCGGATGAAGAATGCCATGCCCGGCACATCCCGTTTTGGGGTACGGGCGCTCTCTGGGTTGAAGGCCGGCGTTGGCATTTTCTGTATGGCCAAGCAGGGAGCTACTCCCTTGACACCTCTGTCTCACCGTGCGAGTCTTGGGTTGTCCACCTGCACAACTGAAGGGAAAGTGTATGCACGCGTTAGCTTTGGGCGCGACGCCTCGTGGTGTGGGCGCGCTGTTCGTGACGGTGGAGGTGGACCGGATCCGGGCAAATCTGCCGTCGATTTCAGTGGTCGGCATGGCGGATACGGCGGTGCGGGAGGCGCGAGAGCGGATCTTCGCCGCCATCCGGCACTTGGGTCGAAAGGGGGAGGCGGCCAATATTGTGTTCAACCTGGCGCCGGCCGATGAACGAAAACAGGGAGCGGGACTCGATCTGCCGATGGCTATTGCCTTCTTGGCGGCGGTCGGCGATGTGCCGGTCGAAAAGGTCAAGGGGCGGTTGTTGGTTGGGGAGCTCTCGCTTGAGGGCCGTTTGTTGCCGGTTCGCGGGATTCTTCCAATTGTGCTGGCCGCTCGTGAACGAGGGCTGGAAGAGGTGATCGTGCCGATCGGGAACGGAGGTGAGGCCGGAGTTGTTGCCGGCATCAAGGTGACGGCTGCGGCGTCGTTGGGCGAGGTCGTCAGGTGGTTGCGAAGCGGAACGCCCCCGGGAGATGCCGGGGAGGAAATCTTGCCGCCGCGTCCCCGCTCTTCGCTCAACGCGCCGGACTTGTGCGAGGTCATCGGTCAGGAGGTGGCTCGTCGGACGCTGGAGATCGCCGCTGCCGGGGGGCACCACCTCCTGCTGATGGGCCCTCCGGGCAGTGGGAAATCGATGTTGGCCCGGCGCCTTCCCGGAATCCTGCCGGCCCTGGAGGCCGAGGAGGCTCTGGAGACAACCTGCGTCTACTCGGTCTCCGGCAGGGTTCCGCGGCCGGCAGGTTTGCTGAACCAAAGGCCGTTCAGGGCGCCACACCACACGATTTCGGCGGCGGCATTGATCGGCGGGGGAAGCAGCCCCCAGCCGGGCGAGGTCTCTCTGGCTCATAACGGAGTCCTTTTTCTCGACGAGATCACCGAGTTTCGGAGGGACGTGCTCGAAGGCCTGCGCCAGCCCCTGGAAGATCGGGAGGTGACGGTCGCCAGGGCCCGATCGACCCTGAGTTTTCCCGCGGGCTTTCAGTTGGTGGCGGCGGCCAATCCCTGTCCCTGCGGCTACCTCGGTGATCCGGGCCGGGAGTGCATCTGCACGCCGCCGGTGGTGCAACGTTACCGGGCGAGGTTGTCAGGGCCGTTGCTGGATCGTATGGACCTCCAGGTTAGTGTTCCGGCCGTGCCTTGGAGGGACCTGGGCTCGGGTCGGCGAGGTGAGGCCAGCGCCATCGTTGCTGAAAGGGTGGCAACGGCCAGGGTTTTGCAGGGCGAACGGTACCTGGGGCGATCGTGCCGGACCAATGCCGAAATGGGTCCGTCGGAGATCGACAGGTGGGCCCGTCCCAGCGCCGACGGGCGGCGCCTGCTCGAGCAGGCAGCTCAAAGTCTGGGTTTGTCGGCCCGGGCCTATCACCGGATCCTCAGAGTGGCAAGGACGATTGCCGACCTTGCCGGAGATAGGGACGTTCAGACGAATCATCTGGCGGAGGCCATAGGCTACCGGATGTTGGATCGGGATGCCGCGGCTGGTCCGAAGGCGGTGGGGGGGTGGGGGCAATAATTCAACGTTTAACGTCCATGCCGTCGGCGTAGCCGGCGGGCGCCTCCCGTCCCGAAGGGGCCTATGCAATCCGTTCGACGGATTGCGACGGATTGCCCAGCGAACATATCCGGCACAGCCTGCGTATGATGGTACGGATGAAGTCGAAATGGCGAAGGTATGCGGGCCTGGTGGCTCCCGGGGTTATTGCGTTCCTCCTGGCCGGGCTGTCGATTGCCGACATGTTTTTCCCCAGGCCCTATGACGGCGTCATATTGGAAAGCGACACGCCGGGAAGCCCCGTCGTGCGTCACGTCGTCCCCCACTCCGGGGCTGCCGAGGCGGGAATCAGGTCCCGGGACGTCATCGTCGGCATCGATCGCACGGTCCTGGAAGGGACGACCCACGCACAGGAAATCCTCAATCGCCACGAGATCGGCGACCGGGTGCCCTACCTGATCCGATCAGGGGGAGGTCTCGGCCCGGCCGGGCACATGGTCGAGGTGACCGTCGAACTGGGCCGGAGGCGCATCGGGGACACCAGCTACCTCTACGTCGTCCTTCTGGGCTTCGCATTCTTCGCGGTCGGGTTGTTTGTCCTGGCCCGGCAGCCGCGACTGCCGGTGTCGCGAGTTTTCTTCAACCTGTGCGCTCTTTTTCTGTTGTTTTTGGTGTGCCGCCTTCGGCCGGCGTCCTACTCCTGGGTGGATTCGTTGGTCTTGACCACCGGGACCATCGCCTTGCTGCTGTTGCCGACGGTCTTTCTTCACTTCTTTCTGATCTTCCCTCGACCTATCTGGGAGTGGCGGCGAGACCTCCTGGCGGATACCATCGGATGGATCGCCCACTACAGCCGTCAATTGCTGCCCCTGTATGCATTTCCGCCCCTGGTTTACGGGTTGACCGTCTTCTGGGCCAGAAGGCAGGGGGGTGAGCTGCCGCTGATCTCGGGCGCGCCGATGACCAACTGGTGGGTAATGGTTGGGTTCATGGTTCTGGGATTGGGCGCACTGGGGATCAGCGCCGCGAAACTGCCTGACAGCCTGGAGCGCCGAGGCGCCGGCATCGTCTTCCTGGGGGCTATCTTCGGCGTTGTGCCCTTCATCGTACTGGCCGTCGGATTCCCTTCCTTCTTCCATACGGAGCGCTTCCTGTTTTATGGGGTCATCCCGCTGATTCTGGTGCCCCTGACCTTTGCATACGCCATCATCCGTTTCCAGGTACTCAATATTCGAGTCATCCTTCGAAAAAGTGTGTTTTATACCGTGACGACGGCCCTGGTCACCGCGGTCTATGCGCTGGCCATCGCATTCGCGAACCATCTGTTCCGCGGTACTGCTGTGGCGGAGTCAGCCTATTTTCCGGTGTTCTTCGCCCTTGCGATCGTGTTGCTCTTCGAGCCGATCCGGCAGCGTCTTCAAGGTCCGGTCGACCGATTCTTCTTCGCCGAACGCCACCGACTTCAGGAGGCGATGGTCGAGATGGGCGAGGCAATGACCGACGAGGTGGAGTTGGCCCCGGTCGTCGGTCAACTTGTCGAGCGTCTTCCTGAGCTCCTGGGTCTCCACTTTGCCGCTCTGTACTTGGTGCAAGACACGTCGCTCGAGCGCGTGGCGGGCCCCGGGGCCCTGCCGGAGACCCTGCCGCGCCTCCCGGTCCTGCACCGCCACCTCAAGCGGCACGGTTCGCTGCTCCGGCTGGAGGGCCTCGCGCCCTTGCGCTTGTTGTCCGAGCCGGTTGATAGGATGACGGAGGGATTGGCGGATGCCGGCGTCGAAATGGTCGGGCTCTTGGCGACGACACGCCGGACGGTCGGCCTGATTCTGCTGTCCGGAACCTCCGGGCAGACGATCCTGGAACAAGAAGAGGAAGACCTTCTTCGCAGCCTGTTCCATCAGGCCTCGCTGGTCCTCGAGACCAGCCTGCTCTTGGAGGACCGGACTCGGCAGGCGGAGTTGGAGCGGGAGCTGAAGATCGCCTCGAGCATTCAGGCCTCCTTGTTACCCAAGGACCTGATCGCGATCGAGGGCTGGGAACGCTCGGCCGTCTGTCTGCCCGCGCAGGAGGTCGGCGGCGATTTCTTCACCGAGTTGCCGTGCCCGAATGCCGGTGGTGGAGCACTGGCCTTCGGAGACGTTTCGGGCAAGTCGATTTCCGGGGCGCTGATGATGATGGCCTCCCACGAAATCCTCAACGCGATCGCTCTGGGCAATCCGGACCCCGAGGATCTCCTGTGCCTTGCCAACAAACGACTCTACGGGTTGAAGGATCGCAGCGGGGAATTTAGGGGTGGGCGGTTCGTAGCGTTGGGCTATCTGGGATTTCCGCAGAACTCCGGGACGTTGCGGTACGCCTTGGCGGGGCAGCCGCCGCCGATGGTCGTCAGGACCTCCGGGGAGGTCGAAGAGCTGCCCTTGCCCAAGCATCGGGTGCCGTTGGGAGCCCTGAGTTTCGGCGGGCACGACGTCTTGACCGCCGAGCTGGAGCCTGGCGCCCTGATCGTTGCCTATTCCGACGGTGTCACCGAGGCCCAGGATCCTGCCGGTGAGGTGTTTGGGGAGCACCGTCTCAAGGCGATCCTCTCCGAGAGCAACGGTTCGTGCGCAGACGACGTGCTTCAGGAGATCGTCACGGCACTCGAACGCTTCACCGAGGGCACGGCGCCGTATGACGACGTGACGTTGGTTGTGGCACGCCGTATTTGAAATGCTGGGATGCTGGGACGCTGGGCGGCTGGCCGGTAGCTAGGGCGTAAGGAGGGGTCGTTGGTTCATCGTGATTTTGGACATGCGAACAACCCCGATTTTGACTGCCCACCTTCCCTGATCCTTCTTCCGTTCGGCAGGCGGTCCTACCTGCCGGCAATCGTCTCGAAGTTCGGAGGTATTGAGGTAGAACTCGACGAGACCACGGATCGCCTGGTGTTCAACCTGACCTCAGCCCCCGGACCCCTGGCGGTGATGTACTCGGGCATGGGTGGGCCGGCGGTGGCAAACGCCCTCGAGATGGCGGCGGTAAATGGTGCAAACCGTGTGGTGCTCTTTGGCGCCTGCGGTGGGGTAGGGACAGACCTGGCCGTTGGCGATCTCATCGTCGCTTCCGGTGGCGTTCGGGGAGAGGGCACGTCGCGCTACTACGCCCCTCTCGAGTTTCCAGCGGCATTCAATGTCGAATTGACCTTTGAACTCCTGCAAGGGGCTAGGACTTGAAGTCGGCGCCTTGCTGTTCGTTAGCGACAACGTCGCCTTGCCGCGCGCCGAGGATCAGCAATACGGTGGTCTTAAGGATGATCGCGTCCGCCGTGCCTTCGAATCGGGGCTGGAGGTTGTGGTGGACGTGCTAACCGGAAGCTAACTCGAGATTCCTGCAAACTCTTTGAAAATATTGGTGTTAGACCCTCATCGGGCGATCCAGTTCCTCAACGATTTCAGGGATTTTTTCTTCTTGCTCCGGCTGCGTCGACGCCGTTTTTTACCGGTTGACGATGATGGGTTGACAGAGTTGCTGAAGTTAGGGAAAATGATTTCACAGTAAAGTCGCGGAAGAAAATATATTGAATGAGTATGAATCTCAAAAAAGAGAGGATGATTCGACGCGTATTCTAATGTGTGTGGTCATGGCACAAAATTTACAGTGTCCCTTGTCTGCCTTGTTGCTCCGGACGAACGAGGTGAAGAATGCGATGATCGCGAGATTGCGAACGGTGGCGCAACTCAAGAAAGATCGTCGTTAACCGGACCACCATAAAGGGGGAGTCCATGAAACAGATCCATGTGAAGGTTGCCATCTACACGACCATGCTAGCTGTCATGTTAGCTGTATTGGTAGTGCCGGCCATCGTTTCGGCGCAAGACAGACTTTCCGATTTCGGCTTTCAACCCGCTCCGAGCCCCTCGATACCTTCTATCGGCCCGGCTGAGACTCAGCAGACACTGGAAATGCCGGAGATCCTCGCCACCCTCTACACCGACCGCGCGGGCTTCGACGCCGCATACCCGGGCCTGCCCATCGAGGACTTCCAGGACTTCACCGATGTCTTAC
>DAOWGJ010000027.1 GCA_030637505.1 Holophagae bacterium | reverse complement strand
TGTACTCGACCCAGGTCCGGTGATTGACAACCGGGGCGCCCGCCCCGTTGAAATTTTCCGCCAAATGAGCCTCAGCCAGGGCCATACCCACCGACGTCGCGCATCCCTGGCCCAGAGGTCCGGTAGTGATCTCGACTCCCGGTACATGTCTGACCTCGGGGTGGCCCGGGGTTCTGGAGCCCCACTGCCGAAAGGCCTTGATGTCGTCGATCGTCATATCGTAGCCGGTGAGGTGCAGCACCCCATAGAGCAACATTGAAGCGTGACCGGCCGAGAGCACAAAACGGTCCCGGTCGGACCACGATGGATCTTCGGGGTCATGCTGAAGCACCTTGGAAAACAATGTCCACGCCACCGGCGCAAGGCCCATCGGCGCTCCGGGGTGCCCCGAGTTTGCCTTCTGAATGGCATCCATCGCCAACGTGCGGAGAGTATTGACAGCCAGTTGATCAATGTCGTCGAAGCGTGCGCCCACGGTCACCTCCAGCGGTCGGCGGCCTAACCCACACTTCTCACCAGTGATCTACTGCGGCCGCCGATGCACCTGCCCATTCCGGCCAGCCGGAACGGGTCCCTACCCAGCGGCACTTTCTCCCCTCGGGGTGCTCAACGTACTGTCAAGTACGCCTCCGCGCCCCTCAGGTCGAAAACTCCACTGGGCACGGCGCCTCGACGGCCTCGCAACGAAAACTGGTGAGAAGTACGGGTTAACCACCATGCGCGGTGAAGACTATCAGGACTCGGCCGCTTTCGCTCGCCTTGCGAGGACCTGCTCGACGCGGTGAAGATCTTCACGGGTATTGACCCCCTGCATTTCCTCGGGATCGTCGAGTACGGTGGCTGCTACCGGCAGGCTTCGTCGGGTCAGCCACTGGATGACGTCGGTCAGGTAGTACTCCCCCTGGGCATTGTCGGGTTTCAGTGACGCCAGGGCCTGCTCCAGTGAACGCCTCCGGAAAGCGTAAACACCGGCATTGACCTCCCTCAGTGCCAGGGTTTCGGCATCGGCGTCCTTGGCCTCGATGATCGCCACAACACCCCTGTCGGGGCCGCGCACGACCCGACCATAGGCGCCGGGCTCGGTGAGAATCGCAGTCAACAGTGCAGCCTCGGCATCCGTCGCCACACAGTCCAACAGACGATCCAACGTCGTCTTCCGCAACAGCGGCACATCGCCGGAGAGCACTAACACGGTGTCCCCATCGGGAGCCGCCTCCAGAGCAACCCGGAGGGCATCTCCCGTTCCCAACTGCGGTTCTTGCAAAGCGGTCAAGACCCCTCGGGCTCGGACGTGATCTTCGACGCGTTCCGCACGATGTCCGACGACGACGACGATGTGCTCCGCAGATGCCACGCTCTCGCCCAAATCCAACACAGAGTCGAGGAGCGGCCGGCCTGAGGCTTCATGGAGGACCTTGGGGAGGTCTGATTTCATCCGAGTGCCCTTACCCGCAGCCAAGATCGCCACCAAACAGCTCATCCATATCCTCCGTCAGACCAAATGGTACGGGTTCCTCAATAGATCAAACTGATCGCTCACGAGAGTATTGAAGCTGATCGCCGACAGCTGATCGCTGACAGCTCCTCTCCTACCGTCGCCGCAGATCGTACAGCACCTGCTTGGCAACGGCCTTGAGGGTCTCGAACACGCCGATGCCCGTAGTCGCAACCGCCTCGAACGTCGGTTCACTCTTGAGGTTGAGTTTGCGGTACATGTCGTCGGTACTGACCGCCGTCGGCAGGTCCCGTTTGTTGAACTGGAGAATGTAGGGGATCGTCTTCAGTTCGAAGCCGTTTTCCTTGAGATTTTCATCGAGATTGCGCAGGCTTTCGACGTTGGCGTCCATCCGCGCTTCTTGAGAGTCAGCAACGAAGACGACGCCGTCGACTCCCTTGAGGATCAGCTTTCGAGATGCGTCGTAGAAGACCTGTCCGGGTACCGTGTAGAGATGAAAACGAGTCTTGAACCCACGCACCGACCCCAAGTCCAGGGGAAGGAAATCAAAGAACAACGTCCGGTCGGTTTCGGTCGCCAACGAAATCAACTTGCCCTTCTGCTGGGGATTTGATTTCTCGTAGATGTACTGAAGGTTCGTTGTTTTCCCGCACAACCCCGGACCGTAGTACACGATCTTGATGTTGATCTCACGGGCGGCGTAATTGATGAAACTCATTCTGAAAATAGGGCGTCGATGTCGTCGTCAGTAATTTCAGCGAAGGGCGATTCAACATCGGCGGGTCCCCCGCTTGCGGCCTTGGCGTCCATGTCGACGAGAATCCGCTCGACTTCCCCGGTCGCCTTCCGAACCCGCAGCCGAACCAGACCGAGGGACGAACGCTCGTCAAAGATCACGACCAGTATCAACCTCTGGCCGACGATCGAGATGTGGATGTTGTCCTTCCGGCCCTCATGGAACAGGATGGAAAACTCTTTCTCGCCGATCAGTTTCGCCAGGCCATCTGTTGCCGCAACGTTTCCGGCGGTCAGAGATGCCAAGGATGTCGCGTCGATTTTGTCGATCTCACCAGCGCCGGCGATTTGTTGACCGTTCTTGTCCACCAGGAAAACGATCTTCGCGCTGGCGTCGACCTTGAGACGCTGCAATAGCGCCGAAATCCTGTTGAACTCCTCTTCGTACATGACAAGGCCAGATTGCACAGTCACACCCTCCCGAGCATCAGCCGTTTTAGCATAGATCCCAGTCACAGAGCAAGTACAACACTCTCGGAGAACCAAAGTCTGAGGTACCTTTCCGGGTCGGTAACGAGTATGCTGCAAAGAGAACCCGAGACCATCCGGTTGGTGAGGGGGAGCCGAACAGTGACCGAGTATCACATTCCGGTTCTGGAGTTGGTGTTGACTATGGCCAACGCGGTCGATCTGGTCAGCCCGGCGGTCGGTGGGCATCACAAGCGGGTCACCTATATCAGCAGTCAACTGGCGCGGGAACTGAAACTCCCACCCCGGGACACTTTCGACCTGGTCGTTGCAGCCGCCCTACACGACATCGGGGCATTTTCCGTCAAAGAGCGAGTCGAAACCCTGGAATTCGAAATCAAAAACCCCCACGCGCACGCCGAGATGGGCTTTCTCTTCCTGAAGCGCTTTCAGCCCTTTCTCCGACTGGCCGACATCGTCCGCTTTCACCACGTCCCATGGGATGACGGCCGAGGGACGATTTTCAACGGACACGTGGTGCCACCCTCGAGCCATATCCTGCACCTCGCCGATCGGATTGATGTCGCATCGCTGGGCGGAGACATCGGCATCCCGAACCCCTCGGGAGTTCTCGATCGAATCAACCGGGAAAGTGGCCGGACCTTCAATCCAGAGGCGGTCGACGCATTCGGCGCCTTTGCCGAAAAGGAATACGTCTGGCTGGACCTGGGCTCATCCAACCTCGATAGAATCCTCAGCGACACCCTGTCCGAGCAGCTCTTGGTGCTTGACGATGAGGGCATGTTGAGCTTCGCACAACTCTTGGCGCACCTTGTTGATTTCCGCAGCCGCTACACCTCGACCCATACCGCAGGGGTTGCCGAGACCGCACGGTTCCTTGCCGAACACGTCGGCATGGACTGGTCGCACTGTCAGAGGGTTCGTCTGGCAGGCTACCTCCACGACCTGGGAAAATTGGCCGTGGGGCGTGAGATTCTCGACAAGGAGGGCAGCCTCGAGGAGCGGGAGTATGGGCTCTTGAAAGCCCACCCCTACTTCACACGGCGGATTCTGGAGACGATCAGAGATTTTTCGGACATCGCCGTCTGGGCATCGGCCCATCATGAACGGCCCGACGGAAACGGCTATCCATTCCACGAGAAATGCCTCCCCATCGAGGCCAAGATCATCGCCGTCGCGGACGTTTTCACGGCCATCACCGAGGACCGACCCTATCGACCGGCCATGAATCTCGATGAAGCCGCAGAAACCCTGCGCCGGATGGCCGCCAAAAACCTTCTGGATCACACTCTTGTCAAACTCGCCCTCACCCACCGACGAGAACTCGACGATGCCCGGCGGGCGGCCCAGGCTGAGGCCTCCGATCAGTACGCGGCCATCATGGCCATGGCGGTGTAACTCAGAATTCCCTACGCGATTCCAAGGCCATCGCCAGGGTCAAGCGATCAACGGCCGCCAGCTCACCCCCAACGGGAATGCCCGAGGCCGGTCGGCTGATTTGTACCGAGAGCCCCTGGAGCCTTCGGGCGATATACAGAGCCGTTGTTTCCCCCTCGACCGTCGGGTCGGTGGCAAGGATGACCTCCTTGACATCGGAGGAGCGCACCCTCTCGATCAGGGCGTCGATCGTCAGATCCTCGGGCCCGACCCCGTGCAACGGTGAGAGGTGCCCCAACAGGGCGTGAAACACACCGCTGAATTGATGGGTAGCCTCAACCACCCATGCCGTCGTCGGTTCCTCGATCACCAGGATGATGTCGTGGTCACGACCGGGATCCGAGCAGACCGGGCAGGGGTCATTCTCGGTCAGGAGGAAGCACTGAGAACAGTGGCAAACGGCCCCACGTAAATCCGCCAGCGCCTGCGCCAGGGCATCGACCTCACCCTCATCGACGACCAACAGATGCTCTACCAGCGCCCGGGCCGTACGAGGACCCACACCCGGCAGCCGCTCGAGATATCCAGCCAGACGAGTTACGGCCTCCGGCTTCAAATCAGTCATGGGTTACCACGTTAGGGTCTGCGAGAGAATAAGTCCGTGGAATTCTCGCCCAAATGTGCCGCAGATTTGGCTTGCACGATTGAGCGAAACCGTAGGTGTAGCCCAAGCTACATTGAGGGTTTCGCGATCGAGGGCAAATCGAAAATGCGGTGCAGTTGGGATGCGAAAACATGGAGTTATTCTCTCACGGACCCTTAATTGGGATCTCCGTCCGGCACTGTCGAAATCACTTCTCCTCCCAGGACCTTTTGAACAAGGACGACACCAGAATCCTCGAGAGCCGCCCGCATCAGTGGATCATCACCCTCTTCGCCTGCCGCCACACCACCTTCGACCTCGATCGTCAGCCGGGCCGACGGACCGAAAACCTCCCGGCACGACGCCGCAATCTCGGCGTGATTCTCCCGGGCGAACACGACAAGGGATCTGGACTGTATCGAAAACTCCATGACAATCTCGTCACCGGACAGTCGAACCACCGCGCCCTCGACCGCCCCGGCGAGACGACGACGCCCCCCCGCCCAGAGAGCCGATGACAGCCGGCCTCCAGGCGACGCGGATGCATGCTCCCCGCCATCGGCCGGAGCGGTCGGCCCATCCGGCCCCGAGGACTGACTCTGGCCACCGACTGCCGGAGGGGACTCTCCGGCCAGGAGTGCTTCGACCCGTTGCACAGCCGGCCACCTGGCCAACCGCAGGCAGGCGACATCGAGGGCCAATTCGCGGTTGTCGGCGGAACCGACCAGGGATTCATGCTCCAGCCAGAGACCGGCCATTCGGGTCAGGGCGGCTGCACCTACGGTTTCGGCAACCTCCAAAGCCTGCTGACGCTGGTCATCGGGCAGATCCTCGGCAACATCGGCGTTGACAGCGAGATGCAATACGACCCGAAGGACCCGACCCACTTCCTGGTACAACACCCAGGCATCGTGGCCCGCCCTCAATTCTGATCGCAGCATGCCGAGCCCAGTCATGCCGTCTCCGCCGGCAAGCGCGCTGATCAGATCGATCACCACCTCGAATACCGGTCCGACGCACAGATCCGGTTGCTCAGGTCGGCCGAGGCAAGCTACTCGGAAACGCTTCAGCTGCTCGCTCATCGACAGAGCCTTCCGTTCACTGCTCTGGTTCGCTC
>DAOWGJ010000152.1 GCA_030637505.1 Holophagae bacterium | reverse complement strand
GTGGTAAGCCTGGAGGACGATCTTCTCTTGCTCGGGGGCGAGGCCTTTCCAAGCTCGGTATTTGGCCCAGAGTTCGGCCGGGGACGGAAAGGCATCGAGGGGCAGGTCGGTTTCTGTCTGCGTGCTATGCCCGGTGCGGTCGTGAAAGAGGAAGCCGTCGCCGTTTGATGAAAAGACGAAGGGGATATCCAGGGTCTTGGCATAAGCAAGAGCCTGCTGCATGCCGTCGCCAATCGAGTGTTTATTGTCTTTGGCCTCGATCACGGCGATAGGGATGTTGGCCTTGTAGTAGAGGATGTAATCGGCTCGTTTGGCCTTGCCCCGGGTAACCAGCTTGCCGCGAACGATGATCCGGCCCGCGGTGAAGGAGACCTCTTCACGAATCTGGGTCTGCAGATCCCAGCCTGCCTGCAGCACGGCCGGGGTGACGAACTTGGTGCAGATGTCGCGTTCGGTGAGGTCTTTTGAATTCATGGCGAGGGCTGTCCACCATCAATATGATCAAGGATTGTCGAAATCTTCATTCGCTCTCCTCGGTATTCTCGATCGCGGCTCGATCTGTCTGAGAAGACTGCAACTGGCCAGGCGCCGAACCTGTCGCTTGAGTATACCCGGTCGGCGATGGTCCCGAAGCCGGGCCAAGACTCCCTGATAACCAGCTCATACGCCAAACAACCAACACAAACGCCAAAACACCAACCCGTACGCTTAGATACCCTTCGTGATTCAGAATCAACGGTGTGCCTCACAGCGTCCGCGACAGTTGGCTGGGCAGCGTCGGTGACACCCTTGACGCCCATTCCCCCGCCGCGTAGTCTCACTGACCGGAGAAGCCATGAAGAATTGGAGTCGAAAAGAGTGACAATGAAACGCATTTTGCCCTGGATGACGGCCATCGTAATCCTCGTATCGGATCGGTGGACAAAGGGACTGGTCCTCGAGCACTTGCCCTTCAGTCCCTTCACGGAGATCAAGCTCCTGCCGGGGCTGTCCCTGACCCATGTCCACAACTCCGGGATCGCCTTCAGTCTTTTCGCCGACGGCGGTCCGCTGTCGAAGATCCTCCTCCATGCGGTGATCCTGACCTCGGTCGTCGTCATCGCATGGATTCTGGTCCGGCATTCGGGTGACCGAATAACGACATCTTTGGCCTTCGGCCTGGTCCTCGGCGGCGCGGTGGGCAATCTGATCGACCGGATGCTCTACGGTTGGGTGATCGATTTCATCCACGTGTGGGTCAATATCAACGGCCGAATCCACTCCTGGCCGGATTTCAACGTCGCCGATAGTGCGATCTCCGTGGGGGCTGTTCTTCTGGTGATCGCCGAGTTCACCACCAAGAGACCGGAAAATGAGGGCTCCGATGCACCCAATTCTGATTGATCTGGGCTTCTGGCAGATCCCTTCCTACGGGGTCTTGCTGGCGATCGGGGTGGTCGTCGGGCTGTGGCGGGTCCGAGTCCGCTCGGAGAAGAACGGCTTGGACGGCGACCGTATCGTCGACCTCGGCCTGTGGATTGTTATCTGGGGCCTTCTTGGGTCCAAACTCCTCCTGATCCTCGTCGAGTTTCCTCGATACATCAAAGCTCCCGGTGAATTGTTGATGGTGTTCCGAGCTGGTGGCGTCTTTCTCGGGGGGTTCATCGCCGCCGTCATCGCGGCGATTGTGCTGATCCGGAAATATCGTCTCCCGACCCTGAAGGCCTTTGATGCCTTGTCGCCGTCCGTGTCGTTGGGCTGGTCCATCGGGCGTCTGGGGTGCCTGGCCGCCGGTTGCTGTTGGGGGGGCCATTGCGACCTGCCATGGGCCATCACCTACACGGACCCTCGTGCCGCCGCGGCTCTGGGAACCCCCCTGGGTGTGGCTGTCCACCCATTCCCGATCTACGCGATCATGTCCAATCTGGCGATCTTCGCGGTCCTGGCCTGGATGTACAAGCAGAGGCTGAAGCCGGGGCGGGTGTTCGCCGCCTACCTGATCCTGTATGGCGCCGCCCGGTTTCTCCTTGAAGAAACCCGGGGTGACGCCGTCCGGGGCTTTGTGTTCGGCGGCGCGCTGTCGACCTCCCAGCTGATCACGGCGATCATGATTGCTGTTGGTATCGCTCTCCAAATTTGGTTGACCCGCCGAACTGGGCCGTGAGCACTCACTACCGGGTGACCGTCGGGGCTGATCAGCAGGGTGCTCGCCTTGATCGAGCGCTGACCGCTCTGACTTCCGATTGGACCCGATCGCGCATCAAAAAGTGGATCGACGAGGGTCGAGTTCTGCGTAACGGCGCTGCGGCACGGCAGAGCGAACGGGTCAACGAGGGTGATGTGCTCGAGCTGGAGGTGCCCGATATCGTACCTCTCGATGCCGAGCCCGAAGACATCCCTCTGTCGATTCTCTTCGAGGACGAGCACCTGCTGATCTTGGACAAGAGCGCCGGTCTGGTAATTCATCCTGCTGCGGGAAATCCCGCGGGCACACTGGTCAACGCACTGCTCCACCATTGCAAGGACCTCTCGGGTATCGGGGGCGTCGAGCGGCCCGGGATCGTGCACCGATTGGACAAGGACACGACCGGTGCGATGGTCGTTGCCAAGAACGACCGGGCTCACCTCGGCCTTTCGCTGGCATTCGGCCGAAGAGAAATCGAAAAGACCTACCTCGCGGTCTGCTACGGGACTCCCCGGGATTCAGAAGGCGTCATCGAGGCGCCGATAGACCGGCATCCCACCGACCGCAAGAAAATGGCGGTCAGAGAAGGCGGCCACAAGGCCCGGACACTCTACCGCGTGATGGAGAGATATGAGGGCGCCTCCCTCCTCGCGTGCACCTTGATCACCGGCCGCACACACCAGATCCGGGTTCACTGCGCCCATATCGGCCATGCCGTGATCGGCGATCCGACCTACTCCGGACGCCAGTGGCGAAACCTGATTGATGAGATGGCCCGCAACGCTTGCCGAGATTTCCCCCGCCAGGCCCTCCACTCTCGGAGCCTGGCCTTCACCCATCCCGTCACCGCCGAACTCGTCTCGGTTGAGGCCCCAATCCCCGACGACATGGCCGGACTGATCGAGGCGCTCAGAGGATAGAAGTGTCAAAGGGGTCAGGGGCGTTAAAGGCTCATCCTCAGACTATTTTGAATTATCGATCCCCAGTCTGCGGGCCCTGAACAGGCCGTCTCAAAACCTCTGTATTTCGTATTCGACATGGCTCGAGAACGGGCCCTGAAGGACCCGACTACAATCTGCTTTCATTCGTTTCTATATGTAGGCGCATGCTTTAGCTTGCGCGACCACGACCATCCACATTTCGAAAACGCCTCGTCTCAGATGGTCCCAAGGTTCAATAATGGTCTTATGAGACAGCCTGTGAAGGACCCGCCTACAGAAAGCTGTGGCAGTTGTAGGCCTTCCTTCAGGGCCTGCTTCCCAGGCTTGAATGGATCGATTCCAATTTCTCCTTTGCGTTTCCTTTGCGGTCTTTGCGTCTTTGCGGTTCATTTTTCTCATGCGGTTTGTGTCCGTTGATCCGCAGTCGTATCATGCCTCCATGAAACGCATCACGACCGTCGACGAGATCCCGGCAAAAGGCATGAAATTTGCCTATTACGAGGGCCCTCTGGAAGAAGAGGGCATCCTCTTGAAGATGCGGGACGGATCCGTCCGGGCATACAAGAACGAATGCCGCCACCTGCCGATGCGCCTGGACGACAGGGCGCCCTCAGAGTTTTTCGATGCCGCAAAGGGTCAGCTGACGTGCAACTCGCACGGTGCATTTTTTCGAGCCGATGACGGCTTGTGTACCGCTGGACCATGCAAGGGCTCCCACCTCAAGGATCTTCCTGTCACGGTCGAGAATGGCGTGGTCTTCCTCGACGAGAGCGCTACAGGGTCGTTCTTTGATGTGTAACCAGACGAAGACGGGACCCAAATCGACCCGGCCGCCTTCGTTCGAAGCTATCGGCACAGGCGTTTGCAAGAACCTCAGCGGCGGTTCTCCGTTATCGTGGGCATGCAGGCGTTGACGATTTCCCCGAACTCCAGGGCCCAGGCCGGTACAGACATGCGGAAAGCTCCTCCCCTGCTGGAGATTCAGGGCCTCTCTGTTCGTCTCGGCGGAAGGACGATCCTCGATCGCCTCGACGCGACGGTCTCGGGCCGTATCGTCGGACTTCTGGGGCCCAACGGAGCCGGAAAGACAACGCTGGTTCGAACCCTGTTGGGCTTTTTAAAACCGTCTTCCGGAAATGCACATGTCCTGGGCCACTCTTTGGCGACTGACAGACGAACCGTGTGTTCGCTGATCGGTTATATGCCCGAGGATGATGCCCACATCAATGGCATGAGCGCGGTCCGTTTCGTCAGGATGATGGGTGAACTGAGCGGCCTTCCGCGAGACGCCGCGCTGGAACGAACCCACGACGCCCTGACCTTCGTCGGCATGGGTGAGAACCGCTACCGCAAGGTTGGGAGTTACTCGACCGGCATGAAACAGATGGTCAAACTGGCCCAGGCCCTGGTACACGGTCCGCGATTGTTGTTGCTCGACGAGCCCACCAACGGACTGGACCCGGCCGCGCGGCATCGTATGCTCGAGCTGATCCAGGACATCGGCCACGAGGGACGGACCGGCGTCCTGCTGTCGTCCCACCTTCTGGGTGATGTCGAGGCCGTCTGCGATGAGGTCATAATCCTCAAGGCGGGCAGGCTGGCCGGCAGGTGTGACCTGGCCTCGGAGCACGAGTCGGCCCGCATTTTTGTAGACCTTGAGACCCTGCCTCCTTCGCCGCAATTCGGTGGGACTCTGGCGCGCCTCGGGTGCAAGGTCGAAGAGCGTGGCGACGGCCGATTCAGGGTGGAACTTCCCTCTCATCTCGATGTCCGGAGCATCTTCGCAGCCGCGGCCGACGACGGTCTGGCACTTCGACGGTTTGAACGAACCCGGGATTCGCTGCAGGATATCTTCTTGCGCGCCATGGAGGATGATCGTGGTCGTTCGTGATCGGGGATGGAACCCGTGGGAGGGTCCGGTGACGGCGACGTCTCGACGCTTTCTGGTTTTGACCCGCTACGCCCTCAAGGACGTATTCGAGAGCCGGGTTTTTCTCGCGTTCTACATTCTGTGCCTGTTGCCGTCGGCGGCGGCCGCTCTGGCAATCTACTTCAGCCACAACACTCAGTTCCTTGAGCAATTCGGCGGCCTTGACTCCTGGTTCGCCAAGGCGCCGGACTGGATCTTCCTCCACCTTTTCGGCTGGCAGGCGATGCCGGCGTTCCTGGTCGCGGTTATCGCCACTCCTCCGCTGATCGCGGCCGATATCGGCAACAACGCGCTTCAGGTCATCCTGGCACGCCCAATCGGCCGCCGCGACTACGTCCTCGGCAAGACCGCCGTCATCTTCCTCCTGCTGTCGCCGATCACATGGATCCCGGGGCTGCTGACCTTTATCCTTCAAGCCCTCCTGGCCGGTGGGCAATGGACCGGTGAGAATCTCCGAATCGCGGTGGCGTTTTTCGTCGGCCACATCGTTTGGATTGTGGTCGTCACGATGCTCTGCCTTGCCGTCTCGGCCTGGATAAGGCTGGCCACGTTTTCCCGGGGCGCCCTTCTTGCGATCTTCATCATCTCAGCCGTCGTCGGTCGCCTGGTCAACGGTGTGACCCATTCCTCAATCGGCGATCTCCTCCACCTCAGCCGGGCAATTGAAAGCGTTGTCCTGCGTTTTTTCGGAGCGACTCCGCCAAGCGCCCTCCCCTCGCCGGCCAACTGGCTGACCCTGGTAGTGGTGGTACTGGGCGCCCTGTGGGTTCTCAATCTCAGGCTCCGCGCGGTTCAGGAGATCAAATGAACCCATCGGAGCAGATCGTGCTGGAGGGCGTCTCCAAGTTCTACGGAGAAGTCCTCGGGGTCAACAATGTCGATTTGAGGATCGAGCCCGGGCTGACCGGTCTGGTCGGCCCCAACGGCGCCGGCAAAAGCACCCTGATGAATCTCCTGGCCGGATTGATCAGGCCGACTCAGGGCACGGTCCGGGTCCTGGGCATCAGCCCGGGGAAGCCGGAGGATCTTTTCAGAAAAGTCGGCTTCTGCACACAGTGGGATACCTTCCCGCCAGGCGCGACGGGGAAATCCCTTCTGGAGGACACCCTGAGGATGCACGGTTTGGCCCGGAGAACCGCCCGGGAAAGAGCCAAAGTGGCCCTGGAGACCGTCGGCCTGACGGCCGCCGTCGGCCGGAGGATTGATGCCTATTCCAAGGGCATGAAGCAGCGAGTCAAGCTGGCCAACGCCCTCTGCCACAATCCTCAAGTTCTGATTCTGGACGAACCTCTCAACGGACTGGATCCCCAGGGCCGAGCCGAGTTCATCGACATCCTCATGGACCTTGCCGGCCGCGGGCATCATGTTCTGGTATCCAGCCACATCCTGCACGAGGTCGACCTGATCTCCGACACGATCGTCATGATGCACGGCGGTCGAGTCGTGGCCGAAGGGAACATTCGAGATGTCCGGCATGAGATCGTCGACCAACCAGTGCAGATTCTGATTCGTTGTGACCGGCCGGAGAGGGTGGCGGCACGCGCCTTTGAGCTGGACCATGTCGTCGGCGCCCGAATTCTCGATCAGGGGGAAGGGGTCATCGTGTCCACCCGGGACGGCCAGGCCTTTTTCGAAAATCTTCCCTGCATTGTGCTCGAAGAAAACCTGGCGATCGAAACAGTTGTTCCGGCCGATGAGGATGTCCGGGCGGTCTACGACTACCTTATCGGGCCTGAGGGGGGACCATGAAGGGCCTTGAGTTTCGAGCGCGCCAGATTCGCACGGTGGCGGGCGTCGACTTCCGGAGGACCCTTGGTGGAAGGCGAACGCTTGCACTGGCACTTTACTGCTCTCTTCCGGTCGTTGTCGCTCTGATCCGATCCGTTTGGTTTCCGGAAGCAGCAAGAATGGACGTCGGCCGGACAACCCACGAATTGGCCCAGATCTTCTCCCTGTTCCACCTTCGATTCATCGTGTTCTTCGGATGCGCCTTCCTCTTCGTCAAGAGCTTTCGGGGCGAGGTGTTGCAACAGATACTCCATCTGACCCTCCTGCTCCCCATCCGGAGACGGGACTTGATTATCGGCAAGTACTTTGGCGCCCTGGCGGTAGCCCTTGCCGTATTTCTGCCCTCAACCGTCGCCCTGATCGTGATGTATCGCCTGGCAAACGGCCTGGAGAAAACCGTCCAAATGATGACCTCGGCCCAGGGACTGGGACATTTGGCAGCCTATGTCGGCATCACCGCCGTGGCCGTAGTCGGATATGGCGCCCTGTTTTTGCTTGCGGGCCTATTTTTCAAGAACCCTATGGTGCCGGCGGCTCTGTATCTCGGATTCGAGGCTCTGGCACCCTTCCTCCCCTTCCCCATCCGCGTCTTCAGCATCGCTCGCCACCTCCACGCGCTGCTGCCCGTTCCGGTCAGTCTGGGCCCTCTGGCGGTGACCGGGGCCGACATGCCTGGTTGGCTGGCCGTCATATTGATCCTCGCGGTTGCCGCCATCGCCGTTCGGCTGGCCGGCCGGAGAGCGCAAGGGCATGAAATCGACTATTCGTGAGTCATACCTATCCTGTTCGTTCAGGTTGGCAGCGAATTGCATCAAAACGAGACTGACTGC
>DAOWGJ010000008.1 GCA_030637505.1 Holophagae bacterium | reverse complement strand
GATATCGGCGGGATCCAAAAGAGATGACCCTTCCATGTGGGGTGCCGGCGGCAGGCCGAAAAGCGTCAAGATTGTCGGCGCCATGTCCACAATGGACGGATCGTCATTGTTGATTTTGTGGTTGCTCAAGAAGATACCGGGTACCAGTCGTGGGTCGACGATGTGGTCGCCACTCCAGGCCTTGACATTGTCCTCAAAAACGGAGCCCGCGACCTTGCCCGCCGCACAGTCCCATGAAATGCGATAGCCGTGGTTGTACCCGATCAGGAGGTCAGGTGCGTTGCCCTTATAGGGCCCGCGGTAGATCAGGTCAGTGTCGAAGGCCTCATTGATGCTGACCTCACTTTTTTCAACGTCCTCGAGGCCGCCCAGTTTCCTCTGGAGCTCCTTCTTCAACGCCTCTGCCTCTTCCCCGGCAGCGACGATGCCATGTTCCTCCCGCCCCTTGATGTTGAGGAACATCCCAACCAGTCCGACCGCGTAGACGCTGGTCCTCGACCAGTCGACGTCCTGCAGCCATTCCTGGGTTCCATCGGCGCCTTCCTTAAGGTGGAGGTAGCCCTCTTCCATCAGCCAGGCATTGAGATTGACGCCTCGCCTGAAGGAGGTGAAGCCGTGGTCCGACAGGACGAAGAGCGCGTCGTCGTCGTTGAGACGATCCAGTACTCTGCCCAGCAATGCGTCATTGCGAATGTAATGGTCCTCGATCGCATGGGCAAACTGGGGACTGTCCATGCCGTCCGCGGCCGGATGTCCCTTCTCGAAATAGCGCCAGTACATGTGCTGAATGCGATCGGTGGCGTCGAAGACCGTGACCAGGCAGCCCTTTCGAAGACGGTCGAGGGCTGTGAAGAACATCTTCTCGCGCTCGAGCTCGACGTCCTGAGATTGGGTCCAGAAGGCCTGATCGTCGGTGACCTTCTCGTTCAGTGCCCATGTGTCTTCTGCCAGTCCCAGAGTCGCATAGGGGCCGATACGTTTTTCGAGGTAGGTGCTGTAAAAAGAAGGGTGAGAAATGGGCATCGCCGGCTTTTCCGGCTCGATGTTGATCGGCGACAGATACAGGGTGACGTGGTCGTCGATTTCGGTCAGCATCAATCGACTCAGTCCGGCGACCTTCATGCCGGGAACGACCTTGAACTCCAACTTGACCCATTCGCTGAGAACGCCATGTTTGAGGTCCACCTGCTCGTCACCGATTGACAGCCGGCCGGTCCGCCGTTCCCGGTTAAGGTCCAGGGTAAAATCCAGTTTCAATGGAGGGTTTCCCGCGAGCATGATGTTTTCCGGGCCCTCGACCGTGCCCTTCCAGTGATCGCCTTCACCTTCGAGGTCCAGGCGCATGCCGCCTTCCTGGAAGGCTTCTGACTCAGGCCTTGTGGTGAAGAGCATGAAGGTGCCCTGGGTTCCAAGAAGGTCAGGAATGCACATTGCCCCGAGCTGAGCTCCGTAGAATCGTTCAGGAGGAAAGGTGATGGGAACTCTGAGGATCGTGCTCCAAATATTGTGTTCTCCGAGGACCTTCCAGAAGGCCTTGGATTTCCTCAGCAGTCGAATCTCGGGTTTGGCAAGGGGGATGCGGTACTTCCCGATCTTCAAGAAACGGTCGACCGATCCGATGTAGGCCGAAGAAAGTCGTGGGAGATAGGTTCGGGGGTCTCGGTCGAGGAAGTCGAAAATGTTGTGCTTACCGGGGTTGACGCCCGTAGAAAAGGACGACCAGGCCACCGGCGTGATCGACGGGAAAGTCGTCCGGAGCCGGCTGTAACAGCCTCTCTCCGCCAATTTCGAAAAATTGGGCATCTTGCCCTCGGCCATCAGCTTCTCGGTGAGCCGGGTGTCTTGGCCGTCGAAGCCGACGACGATAACCCGGGGTACGAGGGGTTTGATCTTGGTTCGTCTTTTGATAATCCGCCAGAGGGTTCTGAACGGCAGGATCAACAACGAGACGCCGGCCAGGATCATGGTTACGAAGATCACGAAGAACGAACCCAGAAGAGCAAATCCGGCGCCGGGACCCACATAGGCATCGGCCTGGGAGGTAGTGGACAGCAAAATAACGGTTCCGGCGCCGATGAGGGCTGCCTTCCCGTGGCGGGCGATCAGTATCTTCAACAACTCAGGTCCTCCAAAATTTTCAGGGAGTGGAGCGCTGGTGGCGCGCCGTTCCTTCTCCATGGCGGTGCAGTATACAGAAACAGTACGATGCGCGCAGCGCATCAAGTTGCAACGGGAATCGTATTGGCCGGACTCATGCGCCCTTTCGAGGCCCAAGGCGGCCCGCCCTCCTGGAGAAGGTGTACACTGTCGCGCCGAGACCGATCCAGGGTGTCCCGGGTTTCGGCGTCGGCCGATGGAGAGTGGAGGGCCCGATGACCTCGTTTTTTGAAAAGATGAGACTGAAACTGAAATATGGAACGCCGGTCATCTTGGTGTCCGGGTTGCCGCGCTCCGGGACCTCGATGGCCATGAAGATGTTGGATGCCGGCGGTTTCAGCGTGATCCAGGACGGCGTTCGTACGGCCGATGAGGACAACCCCAAGGGTTACTTTGAGGACGAGCGCATCAAGGACCTCGCAAACATGGAAGATACGAGTTGGTTTCGAGATGTCAGGGGCCGTGTCATCAAGGTGGTGTCCTCCTTGCTTCAGTACCTTCCTCCGGATAATTTTTACAGAGTTGTTTTCGTTCGGCGTAATCTCCACGAGGTTTTGGCGTCACAACAGAAGATGCTGGACAGGCGGGAAGAGGCGAACGATACCGGAGATGAAGCGATGCTGAAGATGTACGAGCAGCATCTCGAGAAGGTCCAGTTCCAGCTGCGTTTCAGGGAGTATTTCGACGTCCTCTATCTCAACTATTCCGACGTGTTGAGTGAGCCCCGCCGGGAAGCCGGACGGCTCAACGATTTCTTCGGGGGATCGCTTGATGTCGATGCCATGGCTGCGGTCGTGGACCCGAAACTCTATAGAAATCGAAGGGTACAGGGCTGATCGGGCAATAATGGACAGTTTGCAGGAAACAGGATCAAGGATACCCATGCAGGGGGCAATCCTGATTCGAGGACTTTTTTTACTCCCTGCTCCCTGAGACCTGCCCCTCGTCGCTCTACTCGATGTACCCCAGAGTTCTCAGCATCGCTTCGTCCTGGGCGGAAAGCCCGATCTCCTCGGTAGCGTTGAACAACGGGTCTGTCGCCAGGCGGGTCAAAAGGACCTGTCGAAGGCCTGCAGCGATGATCCGGTGGTCTTCCGCGCAGTCGGCACGCTCACCAGGGTCTTCTGACAGGTCGAAGAGCTCAAGTTCGGCGGCCTCCTGGACAACCAGTTTCCAACGTGCCGTGCGGAGTCCGTAGACGGGCCTCTCGTGAGCCGTTCGGATGGCCATTGCTCGCGCCCGACCTGGTGTCGTACTCAACAGGTTTCGGCCGGTGATAGGATCTGGGAATCCCCGGCCCGCCAGGGCGGCCATGGTTGGGGCCAGGTCGGCGAGAGAGGCTGGTTGAGCAGCCAGGTCCACCTTCGGCGGCTGTACGGCATCCGGGAGCTTCAAGATGAATGGAACCCTGATCATCTCTTCGTATACCTGGGCGTTGTGGCCGATCCTGCCGTGTTCGCCAAGCGCCTCTCCATGGTCGGAAGTCACGAGGATGGCTGTGCGGTTCCAATCAGATCGTTTTCTGAGAGCCCCAAGGAGTTGACCGACGGCATCATCGGCCTTGAGGAGGTTGCCGTCGTACAGTGCTCGAGTCTGGTCCAGGTCTCCCTGATTGAGACTTGTGGGGTTTTTGTTGAAGAGATTGAGAAAGGCTCTGGACCCGTCTGCGGGCCCCTGATATGCAGGATCCGAAAACCGGTCGAAGGTAGGTCCGGGTTCATAGGGTTCGTGAGGCGGCACCATGTGAACCATAAGGTAAAATGGGCCGTCCGGCGGCAGCCCATCCAACCAGGCCTTGGCCATTTCGACCAGGCGGTGAGGGTCGAGGGCAGGCCCGCGGTTGACGCCTCTCCACGCTTCCTCGAAGACCTGATAGCCCTGTGCCACCCCGAGCTTCTTGGAATTGTTTGGCGTGGCCGAAAAGGCGGCCGTTTGGTAGCCGGCCTCCAGTAGGACCTCGGCCAGGGTTGTCGATACTCCTGACAGGCTCTGGCCGCGTTGAACAACCCCATGTTCCAAGAAGGAGAGTCCGGTCGCCATTGTTGGTACCGAACACAGGGTGTAGGGCGCCAGAGCGACGACATTGCTGAAAATGATCGATTCGGCGGCCAGAGCATCGATGTGCGGGGTTGTCGGTCGTTCGCCTCCGTAACAGCCGAAATGATCTGGACGGGCCGCATCGAGAATCAGGACGACCAGATTGGCCGGCAGGGTCTCGGCAACATCAGGCTGCTCCGGAGCATTCCTCAACGGCGGATTCAGGGCGGTCAACCACGGGGCGGTGAGACGAACCGCCCGGTTTTCGGAGGCTTTGACCTTGATTTCGAGAAAGGCCGTGTCGAAGTGCTCCGGGAGTTGGATCGAGGCTTTGGCACGGCCGCCACTGGTCTGGTGCGTGATCAGGGGGGCGGGGGCCTCCCGATCCGTCAGATCGTGCGCTGTGATGCTCAGCGAGTCCGCCGACCCGGCGGGACGGATTTCGAGGGCAAGCTGTCCCCGGTTTCCAGGGTTGACCGCGGCAACGATCGTGCCTTCTTGACGCACGACCAGGTGTTGCTTTCGGTCGATGACGACCGGGGCTGTTGCCTGATCACGGCGGAGGTCGCGGAACATCTTGATCGTTCGAATCGAGGCGCCTACTTCACCGAAACTACCCTCCATGAGAATGATGTTTCGAAACCACGCCGCCAGCGGACGTGTATCGTTGCTGCCCCAGCGGTCCAGAGGTCGAACGGTGAATTCGAAATCGAAGACCAGCCGATTGGGTCCAATTTTCTGCATCTCGGCAGGTAGCCGGAGTGTCGACAACGGGTATACGTCTGATATCGTGACCCGTCCCAGCCGTTGGCCGTTCAAGGCAATCGACGCGTGTTGTGGCCGATCAAACAGACCCCCAGAGGGGTTGGTGTTGACGATCAGAGTTCGAGCCCCGACCGAATCCAACCGAAAATCCAGGACCGCTTGCGGGCCGATCGCCCAGGTGCCTTCGTTCTCAGGAACGGACCACCCGGCAGTGGTTGTGAATGGAGGATGTTCCAGATGAATGGGGTCGCCGGCAACGCTGTGGAGGTCGAACAGCAGCGGGCGGTCGTCATCGGCATTCGATGCCTCGATCCAGGCGAGGCTGGGAATGTTCGACGCTGCGGCCGGGAGCGGCTTGATGGTCAACAAATAGCGACTGTGCCGGATGCCGAGGCTGGTGGTCACCAAAGCTGCGATCACCAGCGAGGCCAGGACCGACAGCGTGATCTTCTTCACGGCACGACAGTTGGGGCGTTGTCGTGTTGATTCGGCTCGAGGGAGTCCACCATTATGACCGCCTGCCGTTGGGTTCTTTGGTGGCGGGCTCTGCGGAGTTTTGGCGGTCATGGTCCTTGCTCCGGGCATGCCGACTCCTGGCCTTCGTTTTTCTTGCGGTGTCCTTCGGTGTTTCTGGGGGCGGGGACGCCATCTCAACTCGGCCCTGGAGTGAAGCGCCTTCCCGGATCAAGATCTTGGGAGCGAGGAGGTTCCCGGACACGACTGCGGTGGGCTCGAGCTCGATCAGGTGATCGCCGAAGATGTCTCCATCGACCTGCCCGGCTACCGTGACCCTGGCCGCCCGGATGCTGGTCCGGACGTGCCCGGTTTCAGCGACAAAGACGACGCCTGAAATGGCGACGGAGCCTTCGAATTTTCCATCGATTCGAAGGTCGCTCGATCCGCTGATTTCCCCGGAAACTTTGGTGCCCTGGGCGATCGTCGTCGTCGATTCGGCGCGGGATCCGGGAGACGAGACTCTCTGTGTTTGATCCGGGTGAGGTGTTTGAGTTTGGGTGTCGCGTCCGAACAGGCCCATGGTGAGGACTCCCCGGCAAGCCAATTCGAAATGCCGTACCAGTTGAATTTGATATGGAGCGGGCAACGGGACTCGAACCCGCGACATCCAGCTTGGGAAGCTGATACTCTACCAGCTGAGTTATGCCCGCTCAGCCGGTTTGAGGCTAACACAGCTGCCCGGATCGGGACAAGGGCTCGAGTCACGGCCTCTCAATTTGTTGAGCCGGGAACGAATCTTGCAGTCAATATCCTCAGGATGGCGTTTCGGCGACGGCAATCGACGGCTGGCTTCACCCTGATCGAACTTCTGATCGTGGTTGCGGTGATCGGCTTGCTTGCTGCCATTGCGATCCCCAACTTGCTCACCGCCATCCACAAGGCGAGGCAGAAACGGTCGATGGGAGATATCAGGACGGTTGGCTCCGCCTTGGCGATGTACCAGCGGGATAACGCCTTCTACCCGGTTGTCGCCGATGGTGAAGCGTCAACCCTGCGGCCCCTTCTCTCGATATATGTTGGCAGTTTCTCTGACCGGGACGGGTGGATGACCCAGTTCGGCTACAACTCCGACGGATCGGAGTACACGCTGGTTTCCTACGGCAGGAACAGGAATGCCGATCCGCCTTACAACAACGGTACCACTGGAGACTTCGACTGCGACATCGTCTTTTCAGAAGGTGTTTTCGTGCAGTGGCCCGAGGGCACTCAGCACTGATCGGCCCTTGTAGAGGTTAATGAAAATAGTGACGCTTGGCGTCACTGCCCCAGGACGAGTTGACGTTTCGCGCATTGAGGCCCAGCCGGGCCTCTGGTTCGTAAGACCCCATGCTACCATCGCCTTGCCAGTGCGAATCTGTGAAGAAACCCCGCTGTTGTACGGCTTTATTGAGGTGCCGGGTCCCCGAAGCCGGCATTCGGGAACCGACTGGTTCGGACACGCCTGACGATGGGACGGCTGCTGACCTGGGTCCCGCACGTTCTCTTCGCGCTGGTGGTGGCGCTGGGGTCCAGCCCCCTCGGCGCCGGACAGCCCCAGAGCCTGGAGATTGATTTTCCACCCCATGGTCTGATTCGTTGGGACAGGGGAGGCACGCCGTCGCTGTTGGTCGAGCCCAGGAGAGGGGACGGGTGGATCACGCTGGCATCGAGGTACACCGGTGTTTCGTCGACTGCTCGAGCCATCAATAAGGCCAATCCTCGAATTCGACATCCGATGACCGATCGTCGGGTACGGATTCCTCTGGAACTGCTGCGTGCTGATCTCAGGGAGCAGGCTGTGAGACGCCTTTTTCCTATTGACCGGCGCCTCGAGAATGGATTGGAACATTGGGTTCTCGACCCGTTCGGAGAGCAAGGCGAGAGTTGGCAATGGGTGGCCGCCATGTTCGCAAAGCCCGGGACGCCTCCCGGGGATCTCAAGGGCGCCAATCCCAAACTGACCGAACCTGAGCCGAGACGAGCCCGATCGATCATCATCCCGAACCGGTATCTTCTGGCGGTGTTTCGGGCCTGGCCGGCGGTTGTGCCGACTCCGGCGCCTGCCCCGGCCCCTCGGCCGACAACGGTGCCGACGGCGCCGCCGTTGTGGTCGGCAACGATCGCAAACGGCGCTTTGACCTTCGGTGTTGACGACCAGGGTGATTTCGCGCTGTACCGGCTCAGGCGAGGAGAGGCCCTGTACTCCGCGGTCGTCGTGCGCTTTACCGGACAGCTCCATGCCGCCCAGGTCAATGCGACCGCGATCGAAATCGCCCAACGATCGGGGATCAAAGACGTCACTGACATTCCCGTCGGTTTTCGGATCAAAATCCCTCTCGACTTAGTTTTGCCGGAGTTTCTGCCTGTAGAACACCCGCGCCGATTGGCCTGGGAACGAGAGCAGAAGGAACTGGCGGGCTTTCTCGAGGTCGTTCGTGCCACCGACCTCAGTGGCGTTCATATCATCCTGGATGCGGGTCACGGCGGCCGCGACACCGGCGCCGTCGTGGGGGGTGTCTGGGAATCGACATATGCCTACGACATTCTTTGTCGGGTCAAGGAAAATTTGTCGCGCCACACTCGGGCGACGGTGTGGACGACCGTCAAGGACCGAAGCCGTGAGTACACCATTCCCGATCGGGATCGGCTTCGCCAGGACCGGGATCAGTTCCTTTTGACCCACCCGGAGAACACTCTGAAGGAGAGCGTCCCGGGCGTGCACCTGCGCTGGTATCTGGCCAACGACATCATCCTGGACCGGATACCGAAGAATGTCCCGGGATCCAAGGTTGTTTTCGTGTCGATTCACGCTGATTCGCTGCACTCTTCCGTGCGTGGTTCAATGATCTATGTGCCCTCGAGGTACCTCCGCCGAAGCAGCTATCAGGCCAAGAGTCGGGGCATGAGCCAACACCAGGAATACCGCGAACATCCGAGAGTGCAGTTTTCATCGACCTTCAGTGCCAAGTCCGAGGCCTCTTCAAGGCATCTGGCCGGTGCAATCATCGAAAGCCTGAAACGAAATGACATCCCCGTGCACCCCAATAAGCCGATCCGTGACCGGGTCCGGCGGGGACGGGATACGTATGTCCCGGCGGTGCTTCGTTACTCCCTTGCTCAGAACGCGGTGCTGGTCGAATGCTCCAACATGGCTAATGCCGAAGATCGGGCGAACCTTACCGACCAGGAGTGGAGGGAGGCGTTCTCCCTTGCCTTGGTCGAAGGTATAGCTTCTGCCTTTAATGGGAGTTAGCGACTTGTCCACGAACTACTTCGAAAAAACGAGGCAATAATCAAGCCGACGCCACACAAAGGACTTCAGTTGGAGGGGTTGCCGGTGATCGCACACTGTGGGGGTTTCCCGAGCCCGAGCTCGGGTTTAAGGCGTACCGTTTCATCTTGGTTCCAGCTCCCCATGTTGATGTATCCTGACCGTCCCGAAATGGAGGATCGAATGAACGAGAGAATTGCTGGTTCGAGGGGAAACTGCCTGAGCGGTATGTGGGCGATTGCGTTGATACTCGCGGTTGTGGCCGTGGGCTGTGCAAGTGTGAAGGAGATCAACGTAGACTGGGACGAAGAGGCCGATTTCTCCGGCTTCAAGACCTTCGCCTTTTCCGATGAAGGTATGCCATTTATCAATGAGAAGGCCGGCGTCGTCGTCCGGGAGATGGTGGCCGCCGAATTGGGCACCAAGGGCATCCAGCAGGTTGAAGCCGAAGAAGCCGACTTTATGGTCGTGCTCTTTCCCGGCCAAAAGACCGGCCTGCGGGTTGACTGGTACTCGATGGGCTACATGCCCTGGTGGGGTGTGTGGGGTGGAGGCATCGGGGTGGGCGCCCGCGCTACCGATATCAAGATCGGCAGCATGATGGTTGATATTGTCGACGTCCGCCTGAAGCGAATGGTTTGGCGTGGG
>DAOWGJ010000402.1 GCA_030637505.1 Holophagae bacterium | reverse complement strand
TACGTTCCGGCGCTTGCAGAAAATCCAAGGCCTGGCTTGTCGGGGGCGTATCCAGAATGATCGTGTCGAATCTCCCGGAGTTGGCCACTTCAAAGAGGCGCTCGGAGGCCATGTACTCCATCATCCCGGCCAACGAACCGCCGAGGTGGTCGTAAAAGCGATTTGAAAGGATGCGTTGCCTGGTCTCTTCGTCCGGGGCATAACTCTCGATCAATCGATCGAAGGTCCGTCGGGCGTCCAACAGGCTGGCGGTCAACCGGCCCGAAGTCCCAGCCTCGACCTCGACCTCGTCGGCGTCTTTCTGTTCCCCGATGCCCAGTGTGTCCTTGAGCCGGTGTGAGGGGTCGAAGGTCATCACCAGCGTGTTGTCGCCGGATCGTGCCTTCTCCAGGGCCAGGGCCGCTGCCAGGGTCGTCTTGCCGACGCCGCCGGCGCCGACGACGATGATCAGCGGTTTCTCGAGTGCGATCATGCGCCACCGCCGAGTTCGGTCTTGAGTCGGCGCCCCAGTCGGCCTACCAGAGCGGGGCCGGGGTCCAGGGGCAACAGTGGCAGGTGGGCCACTGGACCCTGCCACTCGTGACTGAGTCGGATCAGTTCTTTCTCGTTGATAGCGCGCCGGTGGGCCCAGAGGTCGAAGAGGGTGTCGTCGGGATCCGCCGGGGCCTCCTCCGGCAATTCGGGGTAGAGGGCGTTGGCTACCACCAGCTCAGGGCGCCGATTCAATTGCGTCTCCATCGTCTCGAGGAACTCGAGCGTCTCCTGGACCGGCATCTCTTCGCCGGTGGTGACGACGACGACGCCGCTTCGATCAGAATCCGCCAGGAATTCGGCGACCAGGGAGGCCATGTGGCCGATCGGCCCGGATGAGATGACGTCCGACACCAACTGGGCCGCGCCCAGCCATGATGCGCCGTGGCCGGTCGCCGGGGCGTCGAGAATGATGACCTCGGGCGTTGGTATACCTCGGGGACCATGACCCTCCAGGAGTCGCAGGCACCGACCGAAGACTGCGGCCTCCTTGAGCCCCGGCGCCGCTTCGGTGAAGTGCTGGTGGATCGGGCTTGCCAGTATTCGTTTGACCAGGGGGCCGACCTTGAGTTTTTCTCGAACGAGGTCGTCCAGGATCGTCCGCGGCAGGAGGTGTTGCACCCAAAGGCGCGGTGCGACCTCGACCATCTTGCCTCCGGACGGTGGAACCTCCAGAAGGTGGTGAAGATTCTCCCGGGGATCGACTTCGACCAACAGGGTCTGCCGACCGGCGTCAGAGAGCAGACGGCCCAGGACCGCCGAAACAGAGCTTTTTCCGACGCCACCCTTGCCGGTGACGATGATCAGTTCGAGTTTCATGAGCCGAGCCAGGGTGGTGTTGCTTGTCATGCTGAGTTTCAGATTACCTCATACCCTGGATGCGCGCAGCGCATCCTTCAGGATTCTGGGGGGCAGAGGTCCGGACCACGCTCCACATCCCGGTTATGCGAATGGCCTCTGTCCTCCAGAATCCTAGGCGTACATCTCCTCAATCAAACCCTTGAAGTCCGACTCGACGACGCGACGCTTGACCTTGAGCGTCGGTGTCAGGTGGCCGCTCTCGATTGCCAGGGACTCAGGGAGGATCCGGAATTTCTTGATCTGCTCATAGCGGGCAAGGCCGGCATTCTGGCGCTCGACGACGTCCTCGAAGAGTTGGACCACCTCGGGGTGAGTGACCAATCCTCGAGGAGTGGAGAACTGCAGGTGGTTGGCCTCGGCCCACTTGGTCAGTTCTTCGAAGGCGGGCGAAAACAGTGCGACCAGGAAAGGCTTGCGGTCGCCGATCAGCACCATGGCCTCGACGAAGGGGGATTGTTTGGCGCGGCTTTCGATTGGCTGTGGGGCAATGTTCTTTCCACCGGCGGTGACGATCAAGTCCTTCTTCCGGTCGATGATCAAGATGAACCCATCGTCGTCGATTTCCGCGATGTCTCCGGTATGGAAGAAGCCTTCGGCATCGAAGACTTCGGTTGTTCGGCGGGACTTGTTCCAATAGCCCTGCATCACGCTGGGTCCCTTGACGCAGAGTTCGCCGTCTGAGGCGATCCTGACCTCGAGATTGTCCAGGGCCTTGCCGACGGTTCCCAACCGCAGCTGTCCCGACCCGGCGCCGTTGACCGCGATGACCGGCGAGGTTTCGGTCAGGCCGTATCCCTCCATCACCGGAATTCCCAGGGCGTGGAAGAACTCGCCGACGTGCGCCGGGAGTTCCGCCCCGCCGGAGATGGCGAACCTGACGCGGCCACCCAGGCCTTCCCTGACCTTGGACAGCACCCACCGGTCGGCGAGGTCATGGCGCCGGGCGAAGATCCCCTTGGGCTCTTTGCCCCGAATCCGGAGGCGAGAGGTGTCCCGCCCGATATCCAAAGCCCGGTGAAAGAGGGCCCGCTTGAGAGGGCCCGCAGCGGCCACGGAGTTGATGATCTCTTGCTGGACCTTTTCAAAAAAGCGTGGCACGCCGACGAAAAGGGTCGGCTTGATGTCGGCGATCATTTCTCCGGCGTCGTAGACCGAACAGTAGGCCTTGGATGTTGCCCGCCACATATAAATGTAGCCGACCATGCGTTCAAGTACATGGCACAGGGGCAGGAACTCCAGCGCCAGGTCGTTCCGGTTGACGGGGATCCGATCGGCGGAATGGAGTACGTTCTCAATCAGATTCTCGTGGCTCAGGGCAACACCTTTGGGCTCGCCGGTCGTGCCGGAGGTGTAAATCAGGGTCATCAGGTCCTGAGGTCTGATGGCTGCAGATCGGTCCCAGAAGGTCTCTGCCGCTTTGCGGGTGTTCCCGGAGGTGATGCAGTCATCCCACGACGTGACGCCGTGCTCCCGATCACCCTCGACCTGGATCAGCAACTTCAAGTCAGGGCAGCCGTCCTTGATGGTGAGAAACTTCTCCATCTGTGCACGGTTTTCGACGACGGCGACCTTCGCGCCGGAGTCACGTGCCTGGTATGCAATTTGATCCGGAGTCAGAGTGCCGTAAACCGGGACGTCGGCCGCGCCGAGGGAGAGGACGGCAAGGTCGACCATGTGCCATTCGGGGCGGTTGTCCATCAGGATCATGACCCGGTCCCCATGTCCGACGCCGCGCTCCGAGAGAGCCTCCGCAACCGCCGCAGTATCGGCAAAAAAGTTTTCGGTTGAAAGGGATCTGGATCCGGAAGGTGTGTGATGGGAATAGTGGCGTCGTCGTGGCGCCTCGACATCGTGACGGTAGAGGTCGAGGACCGTGCGGAGCGTCATGGCTGCCTCCTTGGATGAACTCTTAAAGCGTACCATTCTCTAAGGGCAATCCGTTGGACGGATTGCATGGGCAGGGGCAGCGACCGCGTCAGCGAACCCAGGCTGTCTCAAAAGACCATTATTGAACCTTGGGACCATCTGAGACGAGGCGTTTTCGAAATGTGGATGGTCGTGGTCGCGCAAGCTAAAGCATGCGCCTACATAAAGATAACGAATGAACGCAGATTGTAGTCGGGTCCTTCAGGGCCCGTTCTCGAG
>DAOWGJ010000171.1 GCA_030637505.1 Holophagae bacterium | reverse complement strand
GTGTGCACCACCAGTATTCTTCCAGGCTCTCGCCCTTCCAGGCGAAGACCGGGATGCCTCTCTCGGCAATGGCGGCGGCCGCGTGGTCCTGCGTCGAGAAGATATTGCACGAGGCCCAGCGGACGTCGGCGCCGAGATCGCCGAGAGTTCCTATCAGCAGTGCGGTATGAATGGGGAGGGTCAAGCTGCCTGCGATCCTGGCGCCGGCAAATGGTTTGCTTGGGCCATACTTGGCGCGGGTGGCCATCAGGCCGGGCATTTCCTGTTCGGCGATTTCGATTTCACGTCGTCCCCATGCTGCCAGGGCGATGTCTTTGATCTTGTATTGAGTCGTCATCTGTTGGTGTCCCATCGTCGGAAGAATTGCCCTGCGGGGGCAGGGCGGGGTCATTCTAACTCAAATAACCTCTGGCGCCGCCAAATCCCGGGTTCGTTCCCTTGACCTTCAATCGTCCATCCGGCGATAATCACCGGGCGATGTCTATGGTATCGGTGACTGAGGTGGACTGTGTCGCGCCGTTGGAGGCGCAGTGGGCTGTGGTTCGGACCAAGCCTCAGCAGGAGCGTGCGGTCGTCCGAAACCTCATCGATCGGCAGATTGAGCCCTATTGCCCGTTGTACCAGCAGCCCGCATGGCATATCAGGGCCCCTCGTGGGCCGGTGGCACTGTTCCCCGGGTACGTCTTTGCCAGATGGCACTGTGGTCGCGGCAACAACCTTGTGCGTTTTTGTCCCGGCGTTCGATACGCGCTCAGTTTCGGCGGTCGTGTAGCCAAGGTCGAGGATTCCTTCATTCAGGCCCTCCGCATCAAGGAAGGGGGCCGGGGCTATATCTTGCCGGAGGTGTTGGAATCGGGCATGGACCACGGATGTGCGGTCAAGATAATGGCAGGACCGTTTGAGGGAATCGAGGGTGTATTCTCCGGCTACGTCAACGGAATGGAGCGAGCCCGAGTGCTGATCGAGATACTGCGGAGTCAATCCAATGTCGAGGTTCCGGTCGTGAGTCTCGCGATGGTGCGGTAGGATCTGCACTTCGGTCTTCTGCACCAGGAGGTGTGATGCGTCAACGAGAAATTGAAATGGACCGGTGGTTACCGTCGGATCAGGGGCCAATGACCCCAGACGGGCCTGCCATGGGCGGATGGGCCGACGACCAGGGTCACGAGATCGACGTCATGGAATACGCCAGGCTTCTGTGGTCGCGCCGATGGCTGGTGCTGGCGGTGCTGGTCGCGACGGTAGTGTTGGCCACGGCGTGGTCCGTGACCCGACCCAAACTCTACCGGGCGATGACCAAACTGATCGTTGAACCGACGTCTTCGATCAACAACAACCAGTTCGACGCCTTCGTCAGCTACTGGCAACTGGATCGGTACATTTCTGACCAGGTTCAGGTACTGGAAACCGACCGGCTGGCCAAACGGGTCGTGGACCAGCTGGGACTGGCCTCGCTCCCCGAGTTCGAAGGAAGGAATCCGGGGCCGGGTGTCATTCTCGGAGGATTGACGGTCAAACCGGTGTCGGAGAGCAATGTGATCGAGTTGTCGATGGTCGGGCGGGATCCCGATCGAATTGCGGAGTGGCTCAACGTATACGTCCAGCAGTACATCGCCTCCAACATCGAGGACGGAATCGACAAGACCCGCAAGATCTACGAGGTCATCCAGTCTCGGCTGGACCCCCTGCGTACGCAGGTCGAAGAGGCACAGCGGGATTTGATGTCCTTCCAGGAGGGTCATGACGGTCTGGTATTTGCCGACGAACAGAAAAACGTCATTACGGAGCAGGTCGACCTTCTGACGAAGGAGTATGCCCAGGCCAAGGCCGAGCGGATCGGTCTCGAGACGAAGCTGAGTGCCCTCAATCAGTTGAGGGCGCGACACGTATCGGAAGTTGCCTTCCCCGAAGTGCTGGAGGACTCGACGATTTCCAGCCTGCTGCAGCGACGGGGTGAGGTTGAGGTTGAGTTGCTGGACAAGCTGGGGACCTACAAAGAGGGGCACCCTGCGATCAAGGAGCTCAGGACCCGCTTCGAGGGCATCGACCAGGCGATCGAGCGCCAGATTCAGACCCTGCGGATAGGGATGGAGACCCGTTTCGACATCGTCAAACGGCGGGAACAGTCTCTGTTCGAGAATATCCAGGGTCTGAGGTATGAGACGATCGAACTGTCCAAGACCAGCCTGGAATACGACCGTTTCGAGGAGATCTACCTTCAGAACAAGCGATTCCTCGAGGATATGTTGGCCCGGTCCAACGAGGCAGACCTGTCTGTGACCGCCTGGATGAACAACATTCGTGTGATCGAGAAGGCGTCGCCCCCTTCAGGGCCGTTCAGCCCCAATTTGAGGCGAACGATCGCCCTCGGCGGTGTCCTGGGACTGTTTCTCGGCATCGGCTTGGTGCTTGGACTGGACTTCCTGGACCACACTCTGCGGACGCCGGACCAGGTCGAGCGGCACCTGGGCCTCGAAGTCTTGGCGGCCCTGCCCAAGCTGACTGACGACAACAGCCGTGCGTTGAGGGAGGCATTCCAGACCCTGAGGACAGCCTTGATGCTGGCCGCTCGAGGGGAGGGGTGTCAGATCCTGTTGGTGACCTCGTCAGTGCCATCCGAGGGCAAGACGACGGCGTCATTCAACTTGGCCAAGATCTTGGCCGCGGGCGGCAGCCGCGTGTTGCTGATCGACGGTGATCTCCGCAAGCCGAAGCTCCACCGGATGATGAAGGTCAAAAACAAGCGCGGACTGACAAGTCTGGTGCTGGGCGAGAGTGAGCTCAAGGATGTAATCCACGGCTTGGCCGGGTCTCCCAACCTGGACATGGTGACTTCGGGGCCGCTGCCCTCCAATCCCCCGGAACTCTTCGGGAAGAAGAGCTTCATGGATCTCCTCGCCTTGGCCAGGGAGACCTACGACTGGGTGATCATCGACTCGCCGCCGACGGCATCTGTGACCGACCCGGTCGTGGCCGCCCAACACGCGGACATGGTCTTGGCGGTCGTCAAATACGGTGGTCCCCGTCGGCAGGTCGTGGCCAACGCGATGCGGGTCCTCAAGAGGAGTGGTGTGCGGGTTGCCGGAGTGTTGCTGAACAACGTCGACATCGAAAGAGACCACTACTACTCGACCTACTACTACTCCTACTACCACTACGGCTATGACGAGGAGGGGAAGAAGGAGAAAAGCTAGGTGCGCGTACCGTATTGGCCCTCTGAGGATCACGAACTGGTTTAAGGGAGATGGAAATGGGCCAATCCGGCCCACGCGCCTCGCTAGGGCGCTGCGCGCAGATATCATTTATTGAATTCTCCGGATGCGCGCAGCGCATCAACTAGGAGCCTGTTGGGCAGAGGCCGAGGTTTATTGCCAACTCTCGACCGCTCTGGCGGCCTATGTCCTACAGGGTCCTGTTGGGTGAATAGATCGACGAGCCTTCCATCTGCTCAGGCTTGCCGATTCCGAAGAACTCCAGAATCGTCACCGGAAGATCGAGGATCGACGGGTTGGCTTTGGCGACCTTTCGGCTCGAGAACAGAGATCCCGGGACGGCGTCGCGGGCCATCGAGTGGTCGCCGCTCCAGGCCCATGGGTTGAGGTCGATCGTTGTCTGCCCGGTGGAGCCCAGAACCGATGGTGAGGAATTCCGATAGCCCGGATGGAATCCCACCAGCAATTCCGGCATGTCCTTGACCATCTCCCCCTTGTAGATCTCGTCCCTGCCGTAGACCCGCATGATCGGTGGTACGCCGGTTTCGGGGTCGCTGAGAGCCGTCAGTTCGCGGGAGATGCGAGCCGTGATCTCGCCGGCCTTCTCGGCCTCG
This sequence comes from Holophagae bacterium, assembly GCA_030637505.1. Classification (GTDB taxonomy): domain Bacteria; phylum Acidobacteriota; class Thermoanaerobaculia; order Thermoanaerobaculales; family Sulfomarinibacteraceae; genus DAOWGJ01. The sequence goes on along the minus strand of DAOWGJ010000171.1, from coordinate 7,731 downwards.
ACGATGCCCTTGCCTTCCCGGTTCTTGAGGTTGAGGTAGAGGCCGTTGAATCCGATGTTATAGGCCAGAGTCTGGGACCAGTCGACGTCGAAAATCGTCGTCTCTTCCTTTTTCTTTGCAGTGTCCTTGATTGCGAGGTAGCCGTTGTCGCGCAGCCAGGTATTGAGGTGGAATTGCCGTCCGAACTGTGCGAAGCCGTGGTCTGAGCAGATCAACACCAGGGTGTTCGGGTCTTCCGCCGCCGGCAGGACCTTGCCGACCAATTTGTCCATTTCCTCGTACAGATGGTGGAGATAGCCGGCATAGCGGATGTCCGACTCCGCGTGTTTGGGGTGCGTCGGGTCCATGTTGCGCCACAGCATGTGGGCGTCCTGGTCGGTCGAGGAGACGTAGAAGTAAAACAGGCCCTCGTCGAAGCGCGAGTAAAGGTGATCAAACAGCGCCATCCGTTCTTCGAGGAGGATCTGCGCCTGTCCGACGTACTGTTCGTCATTGAGGATTCCGTAATCGAAGGCCTTGGTGTCGCACGGAAGACCTTTGGTCCAGAAGGCCCCGATGTCGCGCGCGATCTCGGCGCCCAGTTCCTTGGGATAGGTCACAGGCGCCGCCTGATCGGTGGGATCGATGTTGATCGGGGTGACGTAGAGCTTGAAATGGGGTTTCAGCTCCTTGACCAGGAACCGTGCGTTGCCCCGGGCATTGGCGACGAAGGGTATCAGCTCGAAGTCGATCGGAATCCAGTCGGAGTACTCGCCGACTTTGAGTATGACCGTGCGGCCCTGGACCTCCAGCCGGACGACATCACGCTCCGAGTCGATATAGACCGTGAAAGGCGCCTTGGCCTTGGTGGCGTAAGGGTCGTTGCTGCCCTCCTCGTGCGATGCGAAGGCGTTCTCCGGGCCGAGGAGTTCGGCGTCAATCCGATTGTCCCGGACCTCGACATAGTGCACGGTGCCGCCGGAGATGTCGGGGTAGTGCTCCCAGGTGTCCGAGGTGAAATAGCTGAAGGACCCGTAGGAATCGGTCAGATCGGGCGTGCCCATACCGGCGATTGCCATGGTTGCGGTCTCATCGACGGGGAAATTGGTCGGGATCTTGGAGATCCAGGCGGGGATGCCCCTCTCGGTCAGATAGGACCAGAATGGCGTGCCCTTGCGCAGGCAGACCGGGCCGCCGCCCTTGATTGGGATTTCGACATCGCCGAGATTAATGGCGATGTCCGGGGGCGTGTTTTCGAAGATCGAGAACTGTGGTGTGTAGGTCTTGGGATCCCGGACGGTGAAATCAACGATGCCGTGGCCGCCGGGGCTCATGCCGGTGATGAAGGAGGACCACGCCACCGGGCTCAGGGCGGGCATGGTGGTTTCGAGGGGCTTGAAGGAGCCCATCGCCGCCAGTTTCTTGAAGTTGGGGGCACGGCCCATGTCGATCATCGCCTGGACCATCGTTGGATCGAGGCCGTCGAGGCCCAGCACGATAACGCGTTTGCCCGCGGCGGTCGATCTCGGCCCGCATGAGGTCAGGGGGATCGAAAAGCCGGTAGCGGCGGCGCTTCCGGCCAGCAGCTTGACGAAATCTCGGCGATGAAAACTGGGTCGTTTCTTATCCATGGGTTCCTCCGAGGAGTGCATCCTCCCCAATACCGACAGTTCTGAGCCCCGTTCTATTCCCTGGGGGGGGGGCGGCAAAACCGAGAAGGGAGGATAGCAGGGAGCGGGTGTCGGTGTTTGGGGCAGATGGGACAGCGTTGGGGTGGACATGGTGGACGGAGTGGACTCCGTGGACTGTCTACAACGTCCAGATCGTCCACCCTGTCCACTTTGTTCTGCGGTTCAATTGCCGTCTCGTTTGGCCCCTTTTGGTTCCGGCTCCGCCGTGTCCCGTGTAGAATCCCCAATTCAACGGCACCGGCCGTGTGGAGAGATCATGACCGAGAAGAAAAAAGATCGATACCGCGAAACGCTGCACCTGCCCAAAACCGGCTTCAGCATGCGTGCAGGCTTGATTCGTAAGGAACCCGAGTTCCAGAAGCGTTGGGTGGATATGGACCTCGGGTCCGCGATTCGGAAGGCCCCTCACCCCGCGGGAGACTTCGTCTTCCACGACGGCCCTCCGTACGCCAACGGGTCGATTCACCTGGGGCATCTTCTCAACAAGATACTCAAGGATCTGGTCGTTCGCAGTCGGCTGATGGCGGGCTACGACGTTGACTTCGTGCCCGGCTGGGACTGCCACGGTTTGCCTATTGAACACAAAGTAATGCAGGAATTGGGTGGCGAGGCTCAAGGATTGAGTACGGTGGAGATTCGGGAACGCTGTGCCGACTACGCCTCCCGTTTCATGGCCCTTCAAGCTGAGCAAATGCAGCGCCTGGGAACCCTGGGCAGCTATGACCGGCCCTATTTCACGATGGATCCGGCATACGAGGGTGCGGTCTTGGAGGTTTTTGCGGCCCTGGTGATGGACGGCCTGGTCTACCGGGACCTCAAGCCGGTTCACTGGTCGATCGAAAACCAGACCGCCCTTGCCGAGGCCGAACTGGAGTACTACGACAGAAAAGACACCTCGGTCTTTGTGTTCTTCGACGTCGAAGATCCCTCGACTCTCCCTCAGGGTCTCCAAATGCCGGAAGGCGAGACCGCGCATCTGATGATCTGGACGACGACGCCCTGGACGCTGCCGGCCAATCTGGCGGTGGCGGTGTCGGCAACCGCCGAGTACGGTTTGTACCGGACTGACCACGAGGGGCGGAGCACCGTGGTCGTAATGGCAGAAAATCTCAGTGAAAAGGTGCTGGGACCGGACGTGGAACTCCTGGGTCGGTGCCGAGGTGCAGATCTGATCGAGGGCGGAGTACGCTATCGGCACCCGTTTATCGAACAGATTTCTCCGGTTGTTGTCGCCGATTACGTCACCCTGGAAGACGGGACCGGTATGGTTCACACAGCGCCGGGCCACGGCGCCGAGGACTATATGACCGGGCTGAAAGAAGGTCTGGACATCTACTGTCCGGTCCTGGGCGACGGCACATTTGATCAGACTGCCCCAGAGTGGTTGCAAGGCAAGAGCGTCTGGGCAGGCAACCCCCTGGTCGTCGAGCGCCTGAGGTCCAGTGGGCACCTCTTCCGTGACGAGGGTTTCAATCACAGCTACCCCCACGATTGGCGAGGAAAGACGCCGACCATCTTCCGGGCGACCGAGCAGTTCTTCGTCGCAGTCGACAACCCCTTCGGTGAGGCCGGGAAGAGCCTGCGACAGCGGGCCGAGGCGTCGACCGCATCCCAGATCGAGTTCGTGCCTGAGTGGGGCCGGAAACGATTCAGGGGCATGATCGAGAGCCGGCCGGACTGGTGCATCTCTCGCCAACGTTCCTGGGGTCTGCCGATCCCGGCTTTCTTGACGGTTGACGGCGAGGTCCTGCTGACTGAAAAGTCGGTCAGGGCTGTCGCAGCCCAGGTGCGTGCTCATGGTTCGAATCTCTGGTTCAGCTCGTCGACCGAAGTCATTCTGGCCGGCTATGACCCCACAACCGATAGCGATGCGCCGGCTTCGGTACAGGCAGCGGGTAAAGAGGGGTTGAATAGATTGGAGAAGGGCGCCGACATTTTCGACGTCTGGTTTGAGTCCGGCTCTTCGTGGAACGGTGTCCTCAAGGAGCGCGGTATCGGCTATCCGGCCGATCTCTACCTCGAGGGTTCCGACCAGCATCGCGGGTGGTTCCAGCTTTCGCTGTTGCTGGGTCTTGGCGCGACCGGCCGGAGTCCGTTCAAGACGGTCTTGACCCACGGATTTATCGTCACCGGCTCGGGCGAGAAGATGTCCAAGAGCCTGGGCAACACCATCGAGGTCGAAGACCTTCTCAAGCAGCACGGGGCGGATATCGCCCGCTGGTGGGTTGCCTCGTTGAACTATTTCAACGACGCCAAGGTTGAGTGGGAGTTTTTCCGTCTTGCCTCGGAAGAGTACCGGAAGGTCCGCAACACTATTCGCTTCATGCTGGGTAATTTGGCAGATTTTGATCCGGACTCCGACCGTGTGGCCTTCGGACCGGAAGATTCGCAGACCCTGGACGCCTGGGCGATGGGCCGCGTGGCGGAGTTGATCCGGGAGGTCAACGATGCCTACCTCGGTTTCCAGTTCAAGAAAGTGCGCGAGGCCCTCTTCAACTTTTGCAACGACACGATGAGCGCGGTCTACATGGCGGCGGTCAAGGATCGGCTCTACTGTGACCGGGCCAATTCAAAGAACCGGCGTCGGACTCAGACCGTATTGTATGAGGCGGCGAGCGCCCTGATCCGCCTGATGGCGCCGATCCTGGTCCACACAGCGGACGAGGCATGGTTGGCGTTGCATGGTGACGAGCAGGACTCCGAGCGGTGCGTCCACCTGGAGACGCTGCCCGAGGCTCCGGAGGTCGTTATTGATGCAGCTTGGGCAGGTGTTTTCGAAATGCGGTCCGAGGTTCTGCGGGCCTTCGAACAGGCCAAAGAGTCCATGGAGATCTCCAACCCGATGGATGCTGGGGCGAGGGTTGTGCTTGAGGCCGGGCAACGCTCCGCAATAGAACCCTTCGTGGCTGAGCTGGTCGATCTGTGCGGCATGAGCCGTTTCGAACTGGTCGACGGCGATCACTTGGCGGTCGAAATCCTCGACCTGCGCTCGGAACCACGGTGCGAACGGTCGTGGAAGAGAGACGGAACGGTCCGGGAGCGATCCGACGGCGGGATGCTGTCCCAACGTGACGCGGACGTGGTAGGGGTGGATTGACGAAGGAACTGTAGGGTGGGCCTCGGCCCACCATCGAGGGGTCGAAGAGGTCAGTAGGGGCGGGCCCCCGTGCCCGCCCGTCTCGGAGCAACGAGCTCTAAGGAGTCGGAGGGGTCGATCGGATGGAGAGTGACCCAATTGAACGTTGAACGTTCTGGCTATTCCCATGTGTGATCAGCCTCAGCCCCGTGCGGCTGGGATCTGGCGGGTGGTGGCGTGGCCGGCGCGGGTTTGGAAACGTTTTATCTCGCCCTTCATGCCGCCGGCCTGCCGCTTCGAACCGACGTGCTCGGTCTATGCCGCCGAGGCCATTGAACGCTACGGGTTCTACGGTCTCTGGTTGGCCGTCAAGAGACTGCTCAAATGCCACCCCTTCCACCCTGGGGGCTACGATCCCGTTCCCGGCGCCTCCGCCGATTCCGAGAATGACGGTCCCCGGAGTGGTGGTTCCGGCTGATGCGCTATGATGCCCGGCGGAGGTGGCCCGATGCCCCGTTTTTCCCCCCGCTGTATTCTCATCCTTGCTGTGCTGTGTACGCTGACGCCGATCTTCGTGCAGGCCCAGATGATCAACGAGTTCGTCGCCAACCACGAGGGCGCCTCCCCCGATCCCCACGAATATGTCGAGGTTTTCGGCAGCCCATTGGCCAATTATTCGAATTTGACGATCGTCGAGATCGAAGGCGACGTCAGCACCTCGACGGGGACGATCGGTTACATCGACCGGGTCTTCGCGGTTGGAACCACCGACAGCGATGGCTATTGGACTACGGGGTTTCTCTCCGAGGATCTTGAAAACGGCAGCATGACCCTGCTGCTCGTGGACGGTTTCACCGGGGCCGTCGGTGACGATGTCGATGCAAACAACGACGGCGTCATTGACAACGTGCTCTGGTCAAACATCATCGATGAGCTGACGGTATGGGACGGGGACGCCGGCGACGGGCGGTACAGCTCGGTAGTCCTGTCCTCCAGCATGGACGGTAGCTACTTCACCCCCGGCGGCGCGTCCCGGATTCCCAACGGTACGGACACCGACACCGTGGACGACTGGATGCGCAATAATTTCTTCGGTGACGGACTCCCAGACATGTTCGGTTCGGCCTCGCCCGGCGAGGCCTACAACACCCCGGGTGTTGAGAATGACTGGAATCCGGGGCCCAACCCTCTGATCAACGAATTCGTGCTCGACCACGTCGGTGCGGACGATCACGAGTATATCGAGGTCTTCGGATTGCCGGAGACCTCCTACTGGAACGACCACTGGGTCCTCGTGATCGACGGCGATTCTGAGGATGCGGGGCGCATTGACAACGTTTTTCGGGTAGGCTTGACGGGAGGCGGCGGCGCATGGACGACCGGTTTTCTTGGTGACGAGCTTGAGGGGAACTCGACGACCATTCTCCTGGTCAAGGATTTCACCGGCTCGGTCGGTGACGATGTCGACAGCAATGACGATGGTACGCTGAATTTCTCACTGCCCTGGAGCGAAATCATCGACGGTGTTGCCGTCAGGGACGGCGACGCCGGAGATTTCGCCTATGCGAGCCCGATCCTCGATCCCGATTTTGACGGTATGGGGACAACAGTCCTCGGCGGGTCGCGTTTCCATTCCGGCATCGATACCGATGCCGGCGCCGACTGGATTCGCAACGATTTTGACGGCGCCGGCTTGACCGGATTTGCGGGCAGCATTACCGGCGGAGAAGCCTTCAATACTCCAGGGTTGGCCAACCGCGTGACCCTGGACGACTACTACGCCTCGGTCGATGACGAATCCCAGGTATCTCTCCGCAGCACCCTACACGACGTGATCAAGGACCACATCCGGCACGAATACACAACGGACGGCACCGATACCTGGGATATCCTCAACGAGGCCGACGAGGATCCGGGCAATGCGTTCAACGTCCTGACCGTCTACAAGAACTCTTCCGTCCCCGAGGGCGATAGCTCTTACAACCGCGAACACACCTGGCCGAAGAGTTTCGGTTTTCCGGACAACACCCTCTCCAACTCCCCCTACACCGATTGCCATCAGCTGATGCTGGCGGATGGCGACTACAATACGGCGCGTTCCAACCGGGTTTTCGGCACCTGCTCCCTTGCCTGTGCCGAGTACGAGACCGACATCAACAACGGCGTCGGCGGGGGCAGCGGCGTCTATCCCGGGAACTCCAACTGGGGTACGGGAACTGCGGAAACAGGGGTCTGGGAGGCCTGGATCGACAAGCGTGGGGATGTCGCCCGCGCACAGTTATATCTTGACGTTCGCTACGAGGGAGGGGTCCACGGCTTCCTCGACTTTGCCGAGCCCGACCTGGTTCTGACGGATAGCACCAGCCTGATCGCCAGTACCCAGACCGGATCGAACCAGGGCACGGCCTATATGGGCAGACTCTCGGTCCTCCTGCAATGGGTTGCAGAGGATCCCGTGAGCGCCGACGAACTCACCCGGAACGAGGCGGTTTACAAGCATCAGGGCAACCGTAATCCATTCGTCGACCATCCCGAATGGGTTTCCTGCATCTTCGAGGGAACGGGCTGCGGGGGAGCGATCTTCGGAAACGGTTTCGAGGACGGAACCACCGACGGCTGGAGTTCAACCACCCCTTGAACAAAACCCGAAAGGCGCCACTGGTTCAATGCCCTACACGCTCCTAGATCTGGATGGCCTGAGGCGACGGTTGGCCCATTTCGACTCCCGGCGTTTGGAAGGTGATCGAAGAGCGGCCGTTGCGGTGATTTTCAGGCCCGGCGCCGAGGGGGCCGAGGTGTTGCTGATTCATCGGGCGGAACATCCCGAGGACCCATGGTCGGGACATATTTCTTTTCCCGGAGGGCGGGTGGATCCGGAGGATGAAAGTGCGCTGGCCGCTGCCGTCAGGGAGGCCGATGAGGAGATTGGTTTGGACCTTTCGACGGAGGCGGTTCATCTCGGGCGGTTTTCCGATCTTCAGGCTG
>DAOWGJ010000227.1 GCA_030637505.1 Holophagae bacterium | reverse complement strand
TAGGGCCAGGGTTTACCCCTGGCCGAGCTTTGCGGGTTTTTGCAAGCTGCGAAACCGCTAGAACCGGAAGAAGCCTACAATCTTCGGCACGCTGCTATACACTCCTTCATATGGAGGTTCGGATGATGCTGAGGGTTCGAGTTCTCACAATTGCGATGGTCGTTGGATTGTCGGGTGGCGCCTTGGCTGCCCAGGCCCAACAGCGAGTTCAACCCACAGGCACTCCGACCTGGGTCCCCAGGAAGGTCGTCGCCACACCGGTTCCTTTGACGCCTGTCGAGGTTGAGGCGAAAGAGCTGGGGAAGAAGCTCGCGAAAATCGATCTGGTGGTGTGGACGACGGTTCGAAAGCAGTGGAGTGATGCTGAAGCCTGCCTCAAGGGAGTCGATGCCCACCTGGAGGCCTCGAGGGCTACGGTCAAGGGCCTGATACGGGACAGCGACGTGATCAACTGCACGTTGGAGGAAGGATCCAAGCGACGGCGAATTCGCCTGACTTCGGACGAGGCCCGCAGGACGTTTCTTCTGGGTTATCACGATGCGATTGAGAGTCTCAGGGCCCTGAGAAAAGATTTTGAGACCAAGCCGGAAGCCCAGAAGGTCCTGGATGAAGTTCGATCTCGGCAGAGACAGTGGCAACGCGGGATCTGCGAGGCCTTGGAATCGGTCAAGCCGCCAGTGGTCGTGCCGAAACCCCAGCCCCTGGCGAACGCCCGGCCAGAGGCCTCCTCCTGAGGCCGGTCGGGGCTGTGGAGAGGAACCGGGGGTAGGGGCGGCCGATGTCGATCAGCGGCAATCTGAGAACCATGCCGTTCCCTGACCTGCTCCAGTGGGTCTCACAGAGTCGCAAGACCGGCACATTGGCCATCGACGGTCCCTCGGTCAAAAAGAAGCTCTACTTCCGTGAGGGCAGGGTCGTCGCCTCGGCTTCGGACAATCCCAGGGAGTTTCTGGGCTACTACCTGGTCGGGTGGGGCTTCGTGGCCGAGGATGAACTGCAAGAACTCCTTGACATGCAGGAGAGGCACGGCGCGCTGCTGGGTGAACTCCTGGTGATCATCGGTCGCCTTTCGCGGGAGGAGTTGGCCGATGTGTTAAGAGTCAAGACCGAGGCATCGATCTTCGAAATGTTCCTTTGGGGAGAAGGTGAATTCCGCTTCCTCGAGGCGATTCTCCCGACCAAGAAATTTGATCCCATGGATATCGCCGTCGACCATCTGATCCTGGAGGGGGTGAGACGCCTGGACGAGTGGGAGCGCAGTCGGGACATCATCGGCGGAGATGATTGGATTCCCTGTGTCGTCGGCGCCCTCGACGTGAATGCTCTGACTCCTGAAGAACGCGGGGTGCTGTGTGAGATCAACGGAACGAACAGCATCGAGGACATTGGACTCGCCCGTCGCCTGGGGGCGTTCCTCGTCAGACAGTTTGTTCTGCAGGGCATCCAGGCCGGTGTATTCCAGGTGACCCCACCGTCCAGTGAGGTACGTTCGATCCCGGGCTTTTCCAAGAGTGGGTGGCGGGCGCTGCTCAAAATGGCTCAAAAGGCGCTGGCCGGAGGGGAGTTGCTGGAGGCCCATCGACTGTTGGAAGACTTGCGGCTCAAGACCGATGGAATCCGAGAGGCTCTGGACCAGATCGCCGGCCTGGAGATGGAGATCGAAAAGGGGTTGAACGAAGCGGTGTTCGACGATCAGTCAATCCTCGAGCTTGCCGTCCCGGCCGAGGAGTTGACCGATTTACCCTGTAGTCGGGAGGAGGGGTTTTTGTTGTCCCGAATCAACGGCGCCTACACCGTCGGCCAGATCCTCAACCTTCTCCCGGGCTCACCCCTGGAGCACCGCCTGGTGATCCACGGCCTGCTGGGTCGTGAGATCATTCGGGTTTCGGACCATCAAGACCGATGATTTCGACCAGGCTCGCGCGGCTCTTGGTGCCGGCTGTAACGGCCTTTTTGTTCGGGGGCGGTCTCGGATGCCGGTGGAATTCGGCCGACGGTACTCATCAAGGCCGCCGGCAGGAAAACGAGCCCTTGATGACCGTCCACCTCTTTGCCGATCCGGCCGGGGTTCGACACTTTTCCCGCTTCCGATTCGTCTATGAAAACCCTGCCGTGCTGCAGGATCTCCGGCGGCAGGAAGGGCTCGATGAGGTCGTCGCGGGTGCGAGCGGTGATCAGGAGACCTTCCGTCGGCTGATGGGTTGGGTTCGGGATCAGTGGGAGCCGGGGCGGCCTGATCCCTACCCCCCACCTGAGGCACGGATCATCCTGAGGGACATCAGGCAAGGGGTGACCGGGGGCTTTTGCGCGCAGTACTGTTTCGTCCTGCTTCAGGCGATCACCAGTTTCGGTGCACCGGCACGATGCGTCACCGTAGAGGGACACGAGGTCATCGAAGCTTGGCTCCGAGACGAAAAACGGTGGGTGATGTTCGACCCGCTCAACAACCTTCAGGTCATTGATAACGATGGTCGATCTCTCAGTGCCCTGGAGATTTGGGAGCGCTCTGAGGATCCGTCCGGGTTGCGGATATCCACGGGCCATCGGTGTACGGAAGAGCAGTCAACCTACCTCGATCGGTATCGGCATTTCGCCGTGTGGTTGCGCAATGATTTTGTCAGTCAGCCGATGAATTTCACTGACTTTGATCGGTACCGGGTATGGTTCGATCCCTCGGGAGTCGGCGTTGTGCCGCCGGCCTCTCTCAGGACGTCTTTTGCCCTGGACCTGTATCCTGAACGGATGGCGCCTTGAGGCTTGCGACCCAGAGTTCACCAAGATCAAATATGCGGGTCACCCGAGTCTCGAGGAAGGAATGGATCAGCCGCCTGGATCGGTCGGAGGCGGGCGCCCAGTAGTCGTCGACCTGGCGAATACCGGCAAATCGTTCCATCTCCGGCTCGTTGACCAGGATGTGGGTCACGCCGAGATGGTGCAGGCTTCTGCTCAGATCCTCGGCTGAGGTTGCAGCCTCGGCCAATTCGACCAAAAGGGGTACCCGGTAGGGGTCTTCGACGATCACCTGTCTCTCGAGGCCGAATGAGCGGACTTCCGCGATCATCAAGACCCGGGCGTCGGAGGGCAGATGGTCTGAGATGAAGTCTGTGGCAGGGGCGCTGCCGATCCACCGGATGCGATAGTCCTTCTCGTCGAGGATCCCGGCAACCGTAGCCAATCGGTCGATATTGAGGTTTGACAGGAGCACACTGGCATTCCAGGCGAAGACCGCAAACAGAAGGGCCGTGAAGGCGCCGCGAGTCAGAGCGCTGACTTTTCGGCCGAGGGCGGAAGGAACGGCGCCGGCCAACGCCGCCGCCGGCACCAGGACCGGCAGCAGGAATCGTGCGTATTGGACCAGAAAACCCCAGGAAAGAATACCGACGAGGGCCGCCGTCCAGAGTGGGCCTCGAAGGCGGGGTCTGAGGCCGGTGACCATCGCGGCGACGGGCAGGAGAAACAGCCAATGCGGACCCAGGAATCCCCCTTCACCGCGCGGTCTGAAGGTGCGGAGGGCCAGAGCGCCCGCCGACGCAAATGTTCTGCCCGTTGTCGAGGCGGGAAGATCGATGTTGCGTCGTATTTCCATATCGACGTTCATGCCCGATGGGGGACCTCCAAAGAGACTGGTCAGGTAGGGGTAAACGGGATTGCCCGTCCAGGCGACGTTGCGTGCGATCCAGGGGGCCAGGGGAACTGCGGCACCGGCTAACAGAGCCATGAGCAGGACTGCGGCTCGGACCCTGCGCCCGGATTCGAATGCTCGCAGTGTCAACACGGCAGCCGCCGCCAGCGGTATCAAAACTGTTGCAAGGGCCAGGTACTTGGAGGCGGCAGCCGTACCCCCAAGAAGGCCGACCAGGACCATCAATCGCGGCGTCGGCATTCGGTCGACCTCATCAGTCAGCGCTACCAGCCCGGCGCCCGCCCATGCAGCGACGGCGTGGTCGGCGTTGGCATAACCGATGATCTCCAATGTCGCCGGGGTCAGGGCGTAACAGGCCGCAGCCCAGGGTGCGGCGCTCGGTCCCCCCAGACGGTTGCCCAGCGTAGCAGCAGCGATGATGGCGACCGCCGCCATCCACCAGCTTAAAGCGTTTGCGCCCCAGGGACCCACCGTCGACAGTGCGAAGGTGAAGAGAATGCCGTGTGCCGAAAAATAGTAGGAAAAAGACTCGCGGGCGAACTCGACGAAGCTGCCTGCCATCAGCCACTGCTCGGGGAAGGCCAAATGGTAGTGGAGAACGTCGTACATAACCGGAGGTGTCGACAACAGGAGGAGGGAAGCCCCAACGGGGATCATCAGTATTCCCCCGAGGGGTGACACCAGGCCCTCGGGCAGGATCTCGATGTGCCGGCGAAAGCGCCCCAAGACAAACATTCCGGCGAGAATCGAAATCGTCAGCAGTCCGATCAGGAGCGGACGTAAAAGGAGATGAGCCAGAGCCAGGGTTGTTCCGATCAGCGCCAACACCGCCGCTCCCGTGGCGACAACCAGGATCAGAGGCGTGCGGGAGCCGTTGGTCTTTTTCAAAAGGCCGGTGACAACCGGCCATCCGGCGCCGATGCAACCGAGGGTCCAAAGGCTGAGCCAGAACGCGGGGAGGGCGGCGCGAAGGACAACATCGAGGGTCATGACATCCCGACTGAACCACAGAACGACGACCGCCAGCAATGTAGCGGCCGCGGCAACGGGCTGAGTGAGGGTAGGTGTGATCGGGCTTTGGTTCACTGGTTGAGTATAGCGGGGTGTTGTTTTCCCAGTAGGGGCACGGCGTGCCGTGCCCGTTTTTCAATCTGACCGAATCTCGGGCATCGCCAGCTCTACCGGACCCTGCCCCGGTCGCGGACGCTGCCGGCTGACGCACACGCTGTCATTACTGAATCTGGCGCTGTCCCGGCCTCTGAAATTCAACCCCGGCCTTCGGGAGCGCATGGAGATCGTCGAGAGGTCACAAGACCACCAATCGCTCCCGCTCGGCCATTTTCCGGAGGGGCAGCAATTTTCAAGTCGGGAGAGGGACCGCCCCTCCGGGAAAAGACCTCGGCGGCCTACGGCGTTGGCCGAGATTCGGTCGCTAAGGCGCTCGCCGTGGGTTGCCCCCCTTGACGTTGTCCGCACCGTTGCTCAAATCGGGAGGGTGCTGCAGGACAACATCAAGGACGGCACGCCCCGGCGGAGAGGGGTGCTCTTGGATTGTATGGTGGAGGTGCCAGTTTCAGAGGCAGGGACAGCAACCGCGGCAGATGGCAGCAATCAGGGACCGCGTAGGGGCACGGCGCGCCGTGCCCATTATCAATGCAGGAACCCGTCACCTACTCGGCGTACACGGTGGCAATCGCCGACGCTCAGTCCCTAATCCCTAATCCCTAGTCCCTAGACTACTTAAAGCTGATCAACTCCACATCAAAGACCAGCATGCCCTTGGGTGCGCCGGGCGCGCCCTTGTAGGCCAGCTTTTCCGGAATCCACAAACGGCGCTTCTCACCGGCGACCATCAACTGCAGTCCTTCGGTCCAGCCGGGAATGACCTGATTGAGGCCAAAAGAGATCGGCTTACCTCGGGTGACCGAGGAATCAAACATTTTTCCATCTGTGGTCCAGCCGCTGTAATGCACCGTCACGTTCGACGTCGCTTTTGGATGCTCGCCGCCCTCGCCATGTTTGAGGACTCGGGAAGCCAGACCGCTCTTGGTCTTTTCGGCATTGGCCGGAGGTGCGGCGACGTCTGAGGGGGTTGCCGGCGGCTTCGGCGGCTCCGGCTGGTCTTCAATCCCCAGCAGTTCGACATCGAAGACCAGCGTACCTGCCGGACGGTTCGGCTTGTTGTTGTAGGCCAGTTGCACCGGAATCCACAGACGGCGCTTCTCGCCTACGACCATCAGCTGCAGCCCTTCGGTCCAACCAGGAATGACGCGATTGAGCGGGAAAGTCGCCGGCTCGCCGCGTTTGACGGACGAATCGAACATCGTGCCGTCGGTGGTCCAGCCACTGTAGTGAACCGTAACCTTGTCCCAGGCATCGGGGTGATCAGTACCGGTGCCGGCCTGGAGGACCTTGCTCGCCAGGCCGCTGTTGGTCGTCACCGCGTCATCGGGAGCCGTTGCGACGTCCGCCGGGGCGGGAATGCCTTGTGCCGAGGGGATCGAGGCGGCAAGGAGAATGACCAGGGCGAAAACCGCAGAATATGTCGAAATCTTCATGGGCGACACCCTAGCGTGAAAGTCGACGGGACACAAGCCGGACAACTGGGGCCAGAGAAACCCGTATGACAGTTGGACCCGAACAGTTATATGATGGAGGCTCATTCTGTTACTTCTGGTGACTACCGGGCATACGCCCAGGGCAAGAGATTGAATGAGAGGATTTGAAACCAGATTTGCGAATCCGGCCGTTCCCTCCATCGAGGGAAGGCCGGAGATCGAGCTTGACGAACGGTCGGTTATTCGGCCTTCACCGGTTACGACGCCCTTCGGCATTCGGGTGGGCGAAGGGTGGAATGCGTGGCTGTTCTTCGTCTACTTCTTTGTGTTGGCCTGCGCACAATATGCCGTCAAGAGCGTCAGGCAGGCGACGTTCATTGACAGCTGGGGTGCGGAACAACTGCCGTTGGTGTACTTGGCTCTGGCGCTGGTGTCGTTTCCGGTACTGGTCCTTTACACGCGGATGGCCGCTCGATACCGGCTTCATCGGACGATCATTGTCTTTTGCGTCCTTCATGGATTGACACTGGCGGCCTTTTACGAACTCTTTGCCCTTCCGGGCAGGTGGGTGCCGGTCCTCTTCTACGTCTGGTCGACAGTGGCCTTCGGTGTCGCGGTGTCTCAGTTGTGGTCGTACGCCGGACAGATCTTCAACCCCCGCCAAGCCAGACGGCTGTTCGCCTTTGTCGGCGCCGGAGGTCTGCTGGGCGGAATCCCCGGCGGGTTGCTCGCCCGTGCGATCTCGGGCAGGGCCGGAACCTATGCCACCCTGCTGATCTCGGGTTTATTATTCCTCGCGGTCGCCGCAGTGGTTTTTCTGATAGAACGGCGGAGGCCTTCAGGCGGGGAGGCCCACACCACCGGTCCGGAGGACAGGTCCATTCGGGAAGCCCGAGGGGGACTGAGAACCGTACTGGGGTCGCGGCTGTTGGAAATGATCGCTTTATTGATGATGGCGACGATGATTGCCTCCCAGATGGTTGATCTGCAGTTCAACTGGATCATCCAGTCGGTCACCACGGGTCTCGACCACCGGACTGCGATGTACGGCGGCGTCTTCAGCGCGATGGGATTTGTGGGCTTCCTCTTCCAGATAGTTTTCACGCGGCGTATTCACCGCGGACTGGGTGTGGGTTTTGGCATGCGGGTGTTGCCTATGACCGTCGCCATGTCGATGCTGGTGCTGTTTCTCGCTGTCGGCCTCGTACCGTCGATGATCGTTGGTGCGGCCTGGTGGCTGAAGCTCAGTGAAGGCGGCCTTCGACATTCGATCGACCAGGCAACCCGGGAGTTGTTATTTCTTCCCGTGCCGGCGCGTCTGCGCCGCCGCGGCAAGGCATTCATCGACATCTTCGTACAGCGATTCGCCAAGGGCGTGGCTGCGTTCCTCCTCCTTCCCGTATCCTTCCACCTGTTCGGGATGACCCACGTCGGCATCATGACTCTGATCGTCGTCGCCCTGTGGCTGGTGATCGCCGAACTGACCCGGCGTGAATACGTTCGGGCCTATAGGGAAAGCCTCAAGTCCGGCAGTATCACCGAACCCGACCCTGTCGACCTGGGTGATGTCACCACGATGTCGACCTTGGTCGAGGCCCTCGGGAGCTCGGACGCACGAGAGGTTCTGCATGGCGTCGAGTTGCTCGCCTCCCACGGGCAGGGCCGACTGGTGCCTCCCCTCTTGTTGCACCATGACGACGCCGAAGTTCGGCGATGCGCTATCGAGGTCCTGGCGGACGAGGGTCGCCAGGATGCCGTGGGTCTGATCGAACGCGCGATCGGCGATGTCGACCCCGTGGTTCGAAGTGCAGCGATCGGTGCTCTGGCCACTCTGAAAAAGGAAGACGCCTCGTCAATGATGGAGAGCCGGCTCCGTGATCGGGATCCCCGGCTGCGGGCGGCAGCGGTCGCGTTTCTCCTGGATCTGGGGCAGCCCGAAATCAGGGACAAGGCCACCGAAGTGCTTGTGGAAATGCTGTCCGACGGCGATGGGGCCGTTCGGTGCGAGGCCGCCAAGGCCCTGGGTCAGATCAATGAGACCAAGGGCGAGGGGTGGTTGATCCAGCTCTTTTACGACAGTGATCGTCAGGTAGTCCGTGAAGCCATTCGAGCCGCACGCCGCCGCCAAGAGCGGGGGCATTGCAGCCCATTGAGCATCCCGGTCCTGATTTCCTTGATGGGCAACCGGCGTTTCAAACACGAGGCTCGGGAAGCGATAGTAGCCCACGGAGAACAGGCCATTGATGCCCTGGTTTTGTTCATGTACTCACCGGACGAGCAGATCTGGGTCCGACGCGCCATCCCCAAGACGATGGCTCTGATTGGTGGATCGAGAGCAGTGGCGGCTTTGATGGACAGTTTGGCGGTGCCGGATGCCTTCCTCAGGGCCAAAGCGATTGAAAGCCTTGCTTCACTCCGGCGCAAGAACCCGGAATTGGTAGTGGCGCCTGAGCCGGTCAGGCGTCAGATCCGGGAGGAGGCCAGGAGATACCTCTCCAATATGGTTGATCTGGTGGCCGTCAGTTCGCCCCATCATCTCCGGCTCGAGGGGCCGCAGGCCGAATGGGGCAGCGAGGGCCAGGTACCGACGCTTTTGCAGCAGTTCCTGGCCCGCCGAATGCGCCAGGGGGTTGAGAACCTCTTCGGATTGTTGGAACTCCTTTATCCGCCGGATGATATTCGGGCGGCCTCGAGGAGTCTCTTGAGCGGCCAGGGGGTCCTGGTCGCTCGGGCCCTTGAGTATCTGGACAACAGTCTCACCGGGGGTGTTCGCCGCGACGTCTTTGCCGTGATCGAAGACATGTCGATCGACGACAAGGTTTATCGGGGGGCTCAGCTGTTCTCTCTCTACGTTCAGGGTCCCGAAGCGACGATGGGGCGTCTGCTGGCCCTCGATTTGGATCGGGACCCCGACGCCTTGGGATTGGTGGTCGGAACGATGTATGGCGTCTACATCGATAGGGTCGAGATCCTCCTGCCTGAGGTGGAGTCCCTGGCGGCGGCCGACGATGAGCCACTGGTCCGGGAAACCGCGGAGTGGGTCGCGGCTAATATGAAAGAGGGATCGGCCCCGCGGGGGAGGCATCAGATTGTGGCCACGGCCGCTGATGGAGGCGACGGGGCGACCAGGGAGGTCGACATGACTCAAATGGCCCGAATCGAGATGATGGTCTTCTTGCAGGGGGTTGACCTCTTCTCCTTCTGTGACGCCGACCAGATGCTGCGCCTTGCCGCCATTTCCCGCGAGTGGCAGTTTGATGCAGGCGAGACGATCTATAGCGATGGCGCTCCGGCGGACGCACTCTACTGTGTCGTCGAGGGTGGCGTTCGGCTGGTGCACGGGGATGGACGCGAGGATGAAGTCGGTCCCCGGGGGCGGTTCGGCGTTGGCGAGATTCTCAGTGGGCGCCTGCGGGACGGTAGCGCCGTGGCGTCCAAACCAACCCAGGTGTTGATTATCGAAGCAGACGACTTCTTCGATCTTCTCTCCAACAACATCGAAATCGTCAAGTCCCTGTTCCGGCAATTGACCAAGGCCGGCCTGTGGGGAGAAGGAGTCAGCTCATGATGGGGACCCAGAGCCGTCAGATGATGGTCGTGCTCGCGGTGACGTTCCTGTGTGCGGCGTGGCTGCCGCTTGCCGACGCTGGTGGTCCGGAGCGCATCGTGGCCATCGGCGACGTGCACGGGAACGTTACAGGATTGGCCGGCATCCTCGAGGAGGCGGGCGTTATCGACGCCTCTGGGCAATGGGTCGGCGGGTCGACTACCGTGATCCAACTGGGGGATCTGTTGGACCGGGGGCTGCACCTCCGGGAGGTAATGGACCTTCTGATGACGCTGCAGCGTCAGGCCCCGAAGGCCGGCGGCGAGGTCATTTGCCTGTTGGGAAATCACGAGGGGATGAACCTCCTGGGGTTGGTTCGGGACGTCAATCCCGAAATCTATGCAGGGTTTGCCGACAATAACTCCGAGGCGCGACGAGAGGAGGCATTCGCCGCGATGACCCGGTGTTTGGAGACACGGGCCGAGCTTCTTGAGCCCGGCCCTGAGGACTCATCGGAGGAGACCCGGGACCATTGGATGGGCCGTTACCCCCTGGGCAAGCTGGAGTATTTGGAGGCGTTGGGGCCTGACGGCGTCTACGGGAAGTGGTTGCGAAGCCTCGAAATCGCCGTACGTCGGGCCGACACCGTTTTTGTTCATGGCGGACTCGGTCCGGCTCTGCAAGGCCAGGACCCCAGGGCGATCAACACCAGGGTCGCTGCGGAACTGCGACATTTCGATCGATTCCGGGAGACGCTGGCCTCAAAGGGTTTGGTTCTGCCGACCGCCTCGGTGAACGAGGTCACGGAGGTGGCGGCTACGATTCTCGCACTTGCGCCTGAAGCCGAAGGCAAAAGGGGCCGCCGGCTGCGCGCCCTGGCCAAAGACCTCGATGGTGCGACCGGTGTCGGAGGATGGTATCTGGTGCACCAGGACGGCCCCCTATGGTTCCGAGGCGCAGCGCTGTGGAATGAGCAGGAAAATGCCGATCAGATTGCCGCAGTTCTCGATCAGCTCAAAGTCGATCGCATGGTCGTAGGCCACACAGTCATGCCTGACGGGATGATCAAGAGCCGGTTCGACGGGCGGGTCCTCATCATCGATACCGGCATGCTGTCCGAGGTCTATGAGGGCGGAAGGGCCTCGGCCTTGGAGATCGTCGGCAGCACGGTCACCGCCATCTATCCGGGGGAGCGCTACCTGCTTGTCGACGGTCAGTGGCAGGAGATAGCGCCTGAGCCCAAACTCGAGGTCGCTGCGGGCGGCTGATCAGGCGCGTACGGCAAAGGGATTCGCCGCTTCGTTCCCAAAGAAGCACCTCAGCGGGAATGCCCCTTGCGCTCCGGAAGGGCGGGGCCCAGGGATACGGCAGACCAACCCTTCCCCTCTAC
>DAOWGJ010000378.1 GCA_030637505.1 Holophagae bacterium | reverse complement strand
TGACCTTGGCGGCCTGATCCGGCAAGCCCTTCAGATTCTGACGAAATGACGAAGTAGGGGTTAGGGATCCGGGATTAGGGTTTCGGGGCCGATCGACTATTCTGAGGACGGGTCTTGTGGCTCTGGGGTGAAGGGACTGTGTCTGCCGGATAGAGTGTCTCGGCAGAACAAATTCTCCGCTTCTGAGATCATCACGCCCCTCCCCTAAATCCTAATCCCTAAACCCTAGATCCTCAGTAGGTTGTGCAAACACCAGTCCGTCTCTGCTAGGGTTGGCCACATGAGCGAGGTGCTTGAGCCCGATCGTGACGGAACAGAACTCAGTTTCGAGGAGGGGATCCGGCCGCGCCGACTCGAAGATTTCGTGGGACAAGAGCGACTGACGGATAATCTGGCGGTTTTTATCAGCGCCGCTCGCGATCGAGGGGAGTGCCTGGATCACATTCTGTTTTTTGGGCCGCCGGGCCTCGGCAAGACGACGTTGGCCCATATCGTCGCGACGGCGATGGGTGCCGGTTTTCACGTCAGTTCTGGCCCGGTCCTGGAAAAGGCCGGAGACCTTGCGGCCATTTTGACCAACCTTCAAGAAGGCGACGTACTCTTCCTCGATGAAATCCATCGGCTCAGCCCAGCGGTTGAGGAGATCCTCTATCCGGCGATGGAGGACTTCGAACTGGATCTCGTGATCGGGGAGGGCCCCGCCGCCCGAAGTGTTCGCTTGACGCTGCCTCCGTTCACTCTGGTGGCTGCAACCACCCGCACAGGTTTGTTGACGGCACCGCTGAGAGATCGCTTCGGCATCGTCAATCGGCTGGAATTTTATGGGCGGAAGGATTTGGCATCGATCACCAGGCGCTCAGCTCGGATTCTCGATATTCCGATCACAGACGACGCCGCCCTCGAGGTGGCCCGCCGAGCCCGGGGAACTCCGCGGATCGCCAATCGGCTCCTCAGACGTATTCGGGATTTTGCGCATCATCGCGGGGACCCAAAGGTTTCGCTGGAGGCGGCACAGTTTGGATTGGAACAGATGGAGGTTGACGCCTTCGGTCTCGACCACCTGGACCGACGCCTTTTGATGACGATCATCGATGTGTATCAGGGCGGGCCGGTGGGATTGAGGGCATTGGCTGCATCCCTGGGCGAGGACCGTGGAACCCTTGAAGACATCTGCGAGCCATACCTCCTGCAAAGCGGCCTCCTTCAGCGCACACCCAGGGGACGTATGGTGACCCCAAAGGCCTACCGGCATCTGGGTCTCGATTCAAATGGCCGCATGGACTCCTTGTTCAAGGAGTCTCAGTGACTGGGCCGATCCCCGTTGTCTTCAATCCGACAGCTGGTGGAGGCAGGGCCCGACGTCTCCGGTCCGAGCTCGAGAGTGCAGCGCAACACAGGGCCGTTGCACTGGACTGGCGAGCAACATGCGCACCAGGCCATGCGGTCGAACTGGCGGCAAAGGCCGCCGAGGAAGACCATCCCTTGGTCCTGGCGTTCGGGGGTGATGGAACCTACAACGAAGTGGCTCGGGGCCTTTTGGGAACCGAAACGGCGATGGGAGTCGTTCCTGCAGGGACCACGTCGGTCCTGGCCTATGAATTCGGGGTCCCCCGCCCCGTGGGTGTATCTCTGGGTGTCCTTCTTGAAGGGCAGGATCGGGTGATGCGGGTTGGGTGCACCGATTGGGACGATATCGTCGTTTTGATGCTGTCCGCCGGTCCAGATGCCCTGGTCCTCGAACGCTTGATGCCGTGGCTCAAGCCCCTGGGTGGTCGGGTTGGTGTGGCCTTTCAGGCCGGCATCGAACTCATGAGGCCGGCGCTGATGCCGAAACTCAGGGCCATTGTCGCCGGCCGGTCCACGGAGTGCGGATGGGCCATCGTCGGAAAGGGCCGTTGCTATGCCGGTCCTTTCGAGGCCTGTCCGGGGGCCGACCCCTTCGCACCATCTTTTCAGCTGGTCCTCAATCGCAGGCAGACTCGGAGGGCGGCGCTGGCATTTGCCGGAGCCCTGGCCCGCGGGAAACACCTGTCACGCCCCGGTGTGGAACGCTGTGACCTGGACACGGTCCGCCTGGAGGGTGCCCGTGGGCGGGAACCGGTCCCCTATCAGGTCGATGGTGATTTCAAGGGGCACTTGCCGGTGGAGATCAAAATCCACCCCAAGCCCCTCGTCGTGCGTTTGCCTCGGGTGTAGGGTTCAGCGACGCTGACTGTAGGCAGCGACCGCGACAGCGGCGATGATCCGGGACCGATGACCGCGTCCGCAAACCGCGACCCGGGCCGGGACCGCAAACCGCGTCCGTCAATCGAGCCCAACACGACGAGCGTTCCCCAAGTCTCGAACAACACCCGGTTTACGCTACAATGCAACGGGGAGCCGGTACAATGACCTTCTTCGACACATTGGAAACGAGAGCAAGAGCGCTGAATGGGTGCGTTGCACTGGCTGAAGGTGACGACCCCAGAGTGGTCGAGGCTTCGTTTGACCTGGTCCGAAAGAATCTGTGCCGTGTGACCATCGTTTGTCCCAACGACCTCCGAACGGCCGATCACGACAGGCTGGAAGCCGAGGGTGTCGCTGTCGTCGATCCGGTGACGGACGATCGTCGTCGAAAATTGGCCGAAATTCTCTTCGAACGACGCAAGCACAAGGGATGGAACCTCGACCAGGCTGTGTCGGCCCTGGAAGACCCGCTGTATTTCGTTTCGTTGCTGGTAGCCGCCGGAGAGGCCGACGGCTCGTTGGGTGGCGCCGTACGAACGACGGGAGATACGGTACGGGCAGCCCTCCATGCCATTGGTGTGGCGCCCGGCCTCAAAACGGTGTCATCGGCCTTTGTCATGGTGCACCCGGACACATCCTGGGGAGACGACGGCATCATGGTCTTCGCGGACTGTGCCGTTCTGCCCGAGCCGGACGCAGGCCAATTGGCGGAAATTGCGATCGGCGCGGCGGCAACCTTCAAGTCGATTGTCGGTGGTGAGCCGAGGGTCGCATTGCTGTCGTTCTCCACCAAGGGTAGTGCCGACCATGCGTTGGTCGACAAGGTGCAGGCGGCGGCGGCGGAACTGGGCCGGCGGGGGGTAGGGTTTGCCTTCGACGGCGAGCTGCAGTTCGATGCTGCCCTCATTCAGTCGATCGGCGCCAAGAAGGCACCGGGGTCGGCGGTTGCCGGAGCCGCTAATGTCCTGATCTTCCCGGACCTCAATGCCGGCAACATCTGCTATAAGGCGGTGGAACGACTCGGTGGAGCCAGGGCCCTGGGCCCGCTGATGCAGGGGTTGGCCAAGCCCGCAAATGATCTCAGCCGCGGCTGTTCGGCCGCAGACATCGTACAGGCCGCGTGCCTGACGGTGCTCCAAGCAAAGGGGTAGTCTCGTGAGAGTACTGGTTATCGGCTCGGGAGCACGCGAACACGCCATCGTCCATGCTTTGAGGCGATCACCGGAGGTTTCAGAGGTTTTTTCCGCCCCGGGTAATCCAGGGATCGCGCTGGCCGCGGACATCCTGCCGTTGGCGGCGGATGACATTCCGTCCCTGGCCGAGGCGGCGGCTGATCTCAGAATCGATATGACTGTCGTTGGACCGGAGTTGCCCCTGGCCCTCGGTATCGGCGACGAATTCTCGAAGCACGGGCTTCGTCTGTTTGGCCCCACCAGCGTCGCTGCACAACTGGAGAGTTCTAAAGTCTTCGCCAAGGATTTCTGCCGTCGACACGGAATTGTAACGCCTCAGGCGGTCTGTGCCGTGACGGAAGACCAGGTACGGCCGGCGCTCAAACAGTTCGGCCTTCCTGTAGTCTTGAAGGCCGATGGCTTGGCTGCGGGCAAGGGCGTCTTGATTCCCAGCAGCCAGGAAGAACTGGATGAGGCACTTGAGACTTTCTTCAGGCGGCGGTTCTTTGGTGAGGCCGGCGCCAAGGTCCTTGTCGAGGAGTTCATCGTCGGGACTGAGGTGTCCTTCATGGCGATTTCCGACGGGACGAAGGCTCTGCCTTTGGCCACGTCACGGGATTACAAGAGGATCGGTGAAGGCGACGCAGGACCCAACACCGGCGGGATGGGCGCTCACTCTCCCGCGATGGGTCTGCCCAAGGGCTTGGGTCGTACGATCATGGATACGGTCATCACGCCGGTGATTCGGGGGATGGCCGCCGAGGGGCGAGAGTATCGCGGGGTGTTGTACGCGGGTCTGATGTTGACGAAGGAGGGACCCAAGGTCCTGGAGTTTAACTGCCGATTCGGCGACCCCGAGACACAGGCGGTGCTGTTGCGTTTGGAGGGCTCCTTTGCCGCTCTGGTGAAGAGCGCAGCCGACGGCCAGCTGGCGCTCGGCGGGTTGTCGTGGAGGCGGGAATTAGTGGCCTGTGTTGTGGCGGCCGCTCAAGGGTACCCGAGCTCACCTCGGAAAGGTGATCACATCACCGGAATTGAAGAGGCGATGGCCCAGCCGGCGGTGACCGTCTACCATGCCGGCACGAAAATGGATGGCGACCGACTGGTGACCTCGGGCGGCAGGGTGCTTTCGGTATGCGGTCGGGGCCCGACCCTCGAAGCGGCCCTGGAGACGGCCTATCGGGGGCTGGGCGCCATCAACTTCGACGGTATGACATTCCGGCGGGACATCGGTGCAGACACGCTGGCGCGAGAGACCCTGGAGGCTGAATGAGTGACGTTGACGTCGTCATCCTGATGGGGTCGTCTTCGGACTGGAAGCACCTCGAAGGAGCAGTTGGAATCTTGAACGAACTGGGCATTACATTCAGGGTGCACGTCAGTTCTGCCCATCGGACCCCTGAGAAAACGGTGAACCTGGTTCGTCGATACGAGGCCCTCGGGTGTCGAGCTTTTATATGTGCGGCGGGCATGGCGGCACACCTCGCGGGAGTCGTTGCAGCCCATACTATGCGGCCGGTTCTGGGTGTGCCTCTCCCTGGGGGGGTGATGGACGGGATGGATGCCTTGCTGGCGACCGTTCAAATGCCCGCAGGAATTCCCGTCGCGACCTTTGCGGTCGGGTCTGCCGGTGCACGGAATGCGGCTTTTTTTGCTGCCCAGTTGATTTCGTGGCAACGACCGGACGTCGCCGAGCGCCTTCTCAAGCGTCGCAAAGAGGATGCCGAACGGATCGAGGCCGCGGAACGTCAGGTCGGCGCCGCCATCGAGGGAGAGATTTCGTGAGTTGTCCGATGAAAGATACTCCGATCCCCATTCTGTGTGAGGATCTGGTTCGTGTGGTCGTTATTCCGGACCTTCAACCGGTGATTTGCAGGACGGGGTCGTTGATAGTTCGACACGATGATGAAGTGATCATCGAAACCACCGATGGCGAGTTTCTGGGAAGGGTAACCCGCTTCACCACCCCTGTCGTCAAGAGGCCCCGAAAGAGACCGGGGCGGATTCTTCGGTTCGCGGTGGCTGAAGAAATCCGTATCGACCAGGAGCATTTGGAGCAAGCCAAACAGATCGAGCGCTACGTTCGTGGCCGATCGAAAGAACTTGGCTTGGATATCCGGCCCGTTCGGGTCCAGATACCCTTGGCAGGAGATTCGATTCTGGTGTACTTCACTGCGGAACAGCGTGTGGATTTTCGACCGCTCCTGCGGGACCTTGGACACAAGTACCAGAAGAGGGTCGATATGCGTGCCATGGGAGTTCGGGACGGGTCGCGGTTGACCGGGGGCTTGGGCCCGTGCGGACGTGCTCTGTGTTGTACGACCTTCATGAACCGGTTTCATTCTGTCACGGTTCGGATGGCCAAGCGTCAAAACCTCAGCCTGAATCCCGCCAAGATCTCGGGGATGTGCGGTCGCTTGATGTGCTGTTTGGCCCACGAAGTCGAGCAGTATCCCGAACTCCAGAAGCGGAAACGCAAACCACCTCAGAAGTAACTCACCAATTCCGACGGGCGCCCACAAAAAGCTGGATCCTCATGAAACCGGAACGCCGAAATCGGCGTAGTGTTCAACATCACCAGGGTCTGGTATCCTGGTATAAATTATCAGGCCAGTCTGTCAAGCCTTTACGGCAAGTTCTTCAAAAGGCTTCTCGAAGGTGCGACGACTGGTGACGCCCGGCAGGGCCGTCGGGAGGCAATAATGTCTGATCGAAAATTGATCCGGCCGTCAATGACCGAAACCATGGAACGTTTTCCGGCCCGAACCTCGGGTCGGCGGAAACAGGTGCCGGCTGAACAGACCAACGCAGAGAGCTACTACTACCTCAAGCAGATGCAGGGCCGCACCTCAATGATCGTCGTGTTGACTGACGGCACCGAGTTGGTCGGCTGGATCGAGTGGTACGACAAGAATTGCATCAAACTCAATCGCAACGATGCCCCCAATTTATTGTTGTTCAAACACAGCATCAAGTTCATGTTCAAGGAAGAAGAGTTGCGGACCAGGCGGCGAAAGCGGAGCGCACCGGCCAGGTAGGCGCGATGCGTGCGGTCCGTTTTGGCCTTGAGCCGGCACCGTTGGAGTCTCAGAGCGGTGAGGACGGCCAAACCGGCCAGACGCATCGCGAGAAGCGCTTCGCGCTTGGAAAACAGGGTGTTGTTGAACAGTGATTCCAGGAAAAGGTCCTGTTTGAGTCTTGATCTGCAATTCAAAGAAATCAGCCGTCGTTTTCATTCAAGAGTGCTTGGATAAGGTCGGAAGTTAACCTGCTGAAGAGGATAACAAAAATACTATCGGCCACAAACCCGGCAATGGCAGCGAGATCCATTCCCGTCAAAGTCCCAATGCGTCGACCGATATTGATCGCATACGCAGTGCCGAATACTAAGAAGAAGAGCAGAAGAAACCAGTACGCCAACCGGTATTCCCATATCGTCCAATCCCCAACCGGCGCGAAGCGCCAATAGCTAGTGTAGTGCGCCTGAAGTTCGTTCCATTAGCTGGCGAGTCATCCGCGCCGCTGACGAGGCGCGACAACGCAGTCGTAGCTGGGCTACTTCAAGGAGGAGCAACGAAGCCAGCGGTGTGGAGGGCCGTCAGGAGATG